>JACDGR010000227.1 GCA_013821525.1 Actinomycetota bacterium | reverse complement strand
CGGCGTCACGTGGCGGCAGGGTGGCCGGACCGGCGGCCTGCAACGGCGCGCGCGCCTCGGCGACGCGACTCGCGGCAGTCCCCGGCCGGAGCTCCGTCAGCACGGCCACCGCGACGACGATGCCGAGGATCAGGGTCACCTCGACGATCGCCGAGCGGCGCAACCGCGCGAAGGCGCCGAGCAGCATCGTCCGGTTCAGCCAGCCGATACCGAGCAACGGGAAGAAGAGCGCGGTCTTGACGATCAGCGCGCGACCGTAGCCCGACGACCAGATCTGCGAGACGCTGCCGAGCTCGGTCAGTGCACGCAGCAGCCCCGAGACGGCGAGCACGACGACGGAAATGAACGCGACCGTGGAGAAACGGCGTACGACAGCGCGTCGCTCCGCATCGTCGGCGGTCGCGCGCGGGAGGACGACGACGAGCGAGACGAGGCCGCCGAGCCAGACGGCAGACCCAGCGATGTGCGCGAGATCGGTAGGCACCGAGAGGAGCACCGGCTGATCCCGGTCGAGTGCGTGCCCTGACAGCGTCGGGCCGGCGAGCATCGCAACGCTGCCGGCGGCTGCGACGAGCAGCAGTCGCTCGTACATCGGCGCCAACGCGGCTGCCGCGCCTGTCACCAAAGCGAGGGTGACGACGACCTTGAGGACGAGTGCGAATCGCGTGCCCGGTGGTGCCGAGTGGATGATCGCGCTGCCGCCGAGAAAGACGGCGAGCGCCGAGGAGAAGAGGACGTGCGAAACGACGCGCGTGCTGCGCCGCCCGAGAATGCGGCGGGAGAGCAGCACGAAGGCGCACGTGCCCGCACCGCAGAGAAGGCCGAAGTAATAGAGCGTGCGCAGCAGGATGTCGTTCCAGCCGAGCGGCGTCGACGCTCCGAGCACCGAGCGTGGCGCTGAGCGACCGGCGCCGACCGCGAAAGCGAGCACGCCCTCCTCGCGGTGGCCGTCGTCGGAGACGACGCTCCAGCGCACGCTGTAGTCGCCGTCGGCGAGGTGTTGGCGCAGCGGGATCAGCAGCGCATCGCCTTCGATGGAGGGCCGTGCGGCCAGAACGCTCTTGCGGGTGGCGTTGTCGATCGCCTCGTTACCGCTCGTGCGCCGCACCGTGTCGTCGAAGACGACGCGCACGAGGCGCGGCGAGGTGGCGAGCACGTCGCCGTTCGCGGGCGAAGTGCGGAGGAGCGTTGCGTGCGCCGAGGCCGCCGCGGGAGAGACGAGCAACGCCAGTGCGACGAGGGCGACGGCGCGTTTCACCCCGAGCGAGGGTAGCGCGAGGCCGCTGGTAGCCTTGCCGCCCTGATGCCGATCTACGAGTACAAATGCCCGAACGGTCACCTCTTCGAGGTCTTCCACGGAATGACCGAGCCGTCCCCTGCGACGTGTGAGGTTTGCGGCGCAGGCCCCCTGCAGACCGTCTTGCATCCGGTGGCCGTGCACTACAAGGGCTCGGGCTTCTATTCGACGGACTATGGCCGCAAGTCCAAGCAGCCTTCCAAGGACAGCGGTGGCTCGGGCGACTCCGGCTCCTCGGAGGGCGGATCCGGCTCCTCGGGATCGAGTGACTCCGGCTCCGGCGGCTCTGGCTCCGGCGACTCCGGCTCGAGTGGCGCGAGCTCCGGCAGCTCCGGCAAGCCGAGCGGCGGCGAGGGCGGCGGCAGCAGCAGCTCGTCGTCCTCCGACAGCTGAGCCGAACGGCCCCGGCCAGGGGAGCGATCGCGACGCTTCCATTCCGGTCCGGTCACCCACGTGTGAGCACTTCGATGAAAGGCTCGACCCGGTCCCCCGGGCGGGCGGGGGCTAGGGACGGACCAGGGAAACGCCACGGCCCGCCGGCCCGAACGACGTTCTCGCAGGTGCGGCGGGGGCTACCGCCGCGAGCCGAAACGGCGCTTGCCCGCAAGCGCCTCGAACCCCAACAGGAGCACGACGGCACCCGCCACCGAGAGCAGGAACGAACTGAGGTGCCAGCCCACCCGCACCTTGTGGCCGAAGAGCACGTCGCCCATCAGACCGCCGAGGAACGCACCGACGACGCCGACCGCGAGCGTCGGCAGGCAGCCGATCGCCTGGCGGCCCGGCGTGACCGCGCGGGCGACGAGCCCCGCGACGAGCCCGAAGACGACGAACGAGAGAATGCCCATCAGACGACCTTAAACCGCGTAGACGCTGGTGCGCGCTACTGGAGGACGTGCCCGATGACGCATCCCGGCCCGAAGGGGTCGGTGGGCGGCTGAGGGGCCGACTTGCCGAGGAACATCGCGATCGTTGCCGGATTGTCCTCGCTCGGGCTGCCGGTGCCGTTTCCGCCAAGGTCGCCGCCGAGCCGGCAATGCACCGCCGCGGCGTCCGAGGAGCGGAACTTGGCCCAGCCGATCTGGACGAGTTGGCCGGACGAAAGGTCGGTCGTCAGCGGCTTCGCGAGCGAGGCGCCCGAGAACGGCATCTTCGCCAGCACGCCGGGAGACGCGAACTTCGACGCGACCGCGTTCATCACCGTCTGCTGACGGGCGCCGCGGGTGACGTCGTTCTCGGTCGGGTCGAGCATGTTCTCGCGGATCCGTGAGTAGATCAGTGCCCGCTCGCCGCTCATCGTCTGGCTGCCCTTGTGGAAGCGCCAGCCCTGCCACTGGTCGCAGCGGGCCTGCGTCGGGTACGGACAGTCGAAGCGGTTGGATCGGATCGGCTTCGGCACGTCGACCGTGATGCCGCCGAGCGCATTGATCAGGTCCTTGAAGTCCGCGAAGTTGACGACGATCACGTGGTTGATGTCGATCCCCGTGAACTGACGCACGGTCTTGATCGCGAGTGCAGGCCCGCCGAGCTGAAAAGCGGCATTGATCTTCTGCGTCGAGGAGCCGGGAATCGGCACCTGGATGTCACGCGGGATCGAGAGGTAGTAGAGCCGATGATGTGATGGGTCGGTGCGCAGCAGCATGATCGAGTCCGAGTGCTGGTCGCCCGTGCGACCGCCGACCTGGGCGTGATCAGTGCCGAGCATCAGGATCGTCGTCGGGTGGGAGAGGAGGAGGCCGCTCTCGGACGCGAGGGCGAGCTTCGCGTTCGGGTCGAGCCGCTTGTTCGCGTCGGAGACGCCGCTCGAGAACGCAAACCACGATGCGACTCCCCACACGACGAGGAGCACGAGGAGCAGCGCGACACCGATCCCGATCCGGCGTCCCCAACGCGGGCGCCGGGTGCTGCTGCGCGCCCCCGGACCGCGGTACTCCGCCGGTCTCGGGCTCTTGCTCCCACCCTTTGGCGCAGCGGTCGAGGCCTGCCGGCCGGGGCGCGAGTTCGCGACCGGAACCTTCCCTTTGGCGCGACCGCCCCGGTAGACGCGATAGGGCTTCTCTTCGCGCGCCATCTCGCGGGTTACGGTACCCACGTCGGATGAGCGATCAGCGAGTCATCGGAGTCGACCTCGGCGGGACGAAGATCCTGGCCGGCGTGGTCGATCGGGCGGGCAACGTCTACGAGACGCTCGAGCGCCCGACGGTCACGACCTCTCAGGGAGCGTTGCTGGACGAGCTCGCCTCGCTCGTCCAGGAGCTCCCGCAGCAAGGCATCGGTGCGGTCGGATTCGGCGTGCCCGCGCGAGTCGACCAGAAGACCGGGATCGCGCTCGGCGCCGTGAACATCCCGATCCGCGACATCGAGTTTCGCGGCGAGATGGCCAAGCGCCTGTCCCTGCCCGTCGGGATCGAGAACGACGGTAATGCGGCCGCGAACGCGGAGTTCACGCTCGGCGCCGGCCGGGACGTACAGGGGCTCGTGATGCTGACCCTCGGGACCGGAGTTGGCGGCGGCGTCGTGATCGACGGCAGGCTCTTTCGGGGCTGGGCCGAGCTCGGCCACATCGTGATCGTCGAAGACGGGGAGCCGTGCCAGGGGGCCTGTTCGGGGCGCGGGCACGTCGAGGCCTACTGCTCGGGCCGCGCGGCGGACAAGGTCGCGCGCCGCGAGCTCGGCCCGAACGCAACCGCTCACGACCTGGTCGACGCGCGCCATCCCGCCGTCGAGGCGATCGGCCATCACCTCGGTGTGGCGATTGGCTCGCTCGTCAACGTGTTCAACCCCGAGCTGGTGGTGATCGGTGGAGGCTTCGGCGTGGCGGCGTTCGACCTGCTGATGCCGGCAGCCAGGCTCGCAGTCTTGACCGAGGCGCTCGCGCCTGGCGGACAGGAGCTCGCGATCGAGGCCGCGAGCCTTGGCGCCCGGGCCGGCCTGATCGGAGCCGCGTTGGCGGCCTTCGAGGCGCTCGGCTAGATGATTGATGCCACGTCCTCGTGTGTCCGGCTGCGCGATCTGACCGGTCTGGGCCGCTCCCGAACAGACGATCCCGTGGCATCACCCATCTGATGCCGCTCGCGGTCTGCGCGACGCCGATCGGGAACCTCGAGGACATCACCCTGCGCGTGCTCGCCGAGCTGCGGGCGGCCGACGTCGTGCTGGCCGAGGACACGCGGCACACGCGCGGCCTGCTCGAGCGGCACGGGATCAGCGCGCGATTGCTCTCGCTGCACGAGCACAACGAGGCGGCCCGAATCGCCGAGCTCGTTCCCCGGCTTGCGGCCGGGGCGCGGCTGGCCCTCGTCACCGACGCGGGCATGCCTGCGATCTCCGACCCGGGCGCCCGGCTCGTCCGCGCGGCACTTGACGCAGGGGTCGAGGTGACCGTGCTGCCGGGGCCTTCGGCGGTCGAGACCGCGCTCGTCGCGAGCGGGCTCGCGACGCATCGCTACGCGTTCATCGGCTTTCTGCCACGCAAGGCAGGCGAGCTCGACGCGCTCTGGCGCGAGCTGGCGGCGTGGCCGTGGCCCATCGTCGCGTTCGAGTCCCCGCACCGGGTCGGCGCCTCTCTCCGTTCGCTCGCAGGCTTCGATGCGGAGCGGCCCGTCGCGATCTGCCGTGAGCTGACGAAACGGTTCGAGGAGGTTGCGCGCGGAGGCGCCGAGGAGCTTGCGGCGCGCTTCTCCGCCGAGCAGCCGAAAGGCGAGGTCACGCTCGTGATCGGGGCCGGCACGTCGGTCGTCGACTCGTCGGATGCACACGCAGCCGTCGCTTCTTTGCTCAAGGCAGGTACGCCGAGGAAGGTCGCCGCTGACGTCGTCTCGCGCCTCACCGCGGTACCGCGCAACGAACTTTATCGCGACACTCTGTGACAACTTTGTAATCTCGTTTGACAACGGCCCTGGCCGACCCTTACCGTGGACGAACAGCTGTTCTCCCGCCGGACAACAGCTTTCGACCGAGTCGAGAGTCTCTTACGACGATCGTCGAGAGCACACCCTGAGCGGAGCTGAGAGCGGTGATCGGTCGTCCGAGCACCAGCCGGGCGAAATCAGCAACGGAAGGGGAACCCGTGCGTCGCATGCTCATGGCGGCCGTCCTGGCCGCGCTCCTCTATTCGCCCGCCGCCGGTGCGTGGACGTGGCCCACGGGCGGTGAGGTCCTGCAGCCGTTCTCGTTCGACCCCGGGCATCCCTACGCCGGCGGGCAGCATCGCGGCGTCGACATCGCAGCCCCTGCAGGCGCGGACGTCGTTGCGCCCGAGGCAGGCACGGTGACCTTCGCCGGCACCGTGCCGGCCTCGGGCAAGAGCGTCACGATCACGACCGGAGATGGTCTGGCAGTCACCCTGACCCATCTCGGCTCGATCGCGGTCGCCGAGGGGACGGTGCTCGCAGAGGGTGCCGTGCTCGGCACGGTCGGGCCGAGCGGTGATCCCGAGGTTTCGGGTGCCTACGTGCACCTCGGGATTCGCGTTGCGGCCGAGCCTCAGGGCTACCGCGATCCGCTTGCGTATCTCCCGGCGCGAACCGCGTCCCCGGCCCCCTCCTCGAGCGCCGCTCCCGCCTCGCCGGTGTCGTCCCCGGCTGCCGCGAGTGCGGCACCGCCGTCGCCTGCACCGAGCGCGCCGGCGGCCCCGCCGGC
>JACDGR010000226.1 GCA_013821525.1 Actinomycetota bacterium | reverse complement strand
CGTCTGGATGGTGGCTCCGGCACGGCGCATCTCGTCCTGGTCGGGCTTGAACGTAGCCACCCGCTATGCCCTTCGCCCGACCAAGACGACCTGCTTGGCCTGAGCCATCCCCACACGCGCGCAAATACACATCAAGCCTCTAGAACGGCCCGCGCGGGTCGTAGCTGCCCCGCCGCGCGCCGACGGCGACCATCGAGAATCCGTCAGTTCCGGCAACGGGTTGCCGCTTCGTCTCGGGATCGAACCTGAACGCCATCGGGGCGGTAAAGGGGACCTCCTCGCCGTCGATCCGGTAGATGCCGGAACCGCGGACGATCACGTTCACCTCTTCCTGCCCTGTGTCCGTCTCGTCGTGCTCGGGGCCGGCTTGGCCCGGCGCGACGTCGAACCAGTTGATGCCGAACGCTTCGACGCCGAGCTCGCGGCGCACGAAGCGAACCGCTCCGCCAGGGCCCGCGCCTGCGATCGCGGCGATATCGACGACCGACCAACTCATGCGCGTGACCCTAGATGATTGATCGGCAATTGGCGCACTCGTGGCTGGTGTCCTCCATGCGGCGCAGCTCAGCCAGGTCGGGCTTGCACGTAGCCACTGCTATGCGCGGCGCCCGACCTGTCTGACTTGCTTGATCCAGGCCATCCCCACGAGTACCCGAATTATCGATCAACCATCGAGATGATCGACCTCCAAAATGACGAACGACGCGTCTGTGGCCGCGTCGTCGTCGTGAGGATCGTTCAGCGGATGCGTCCGTGGCGTGAACGCTAAGCGCGACGGTTGGACGCGTCGTCGTCGGCGAGGACGATCTTCACTCGTCCGTAAGGACGACGAATGATCGACGATCGGCATCGGCGCAGTCGCTCAGCGGGCATCGTCTGCATCAAGAGCGCGAGCCTCCGCGATCGCCCCCCGCATGCGTGCGGCCCCATCGGTGAGCACCGGTTCACCGTGTGCAATCAGCACTCGCGTCACCGGCGGGTCTGCGAGCAGCGGCAGCCAGTCGAGGAGCGACTGGCGACTCTGCTCGTCGAAGAACACGTGGAACCGTCCTCCGGTACCGCTGAAGACATCGCCGGTCACGAGCGTCTCGTGGTCGCGCAGCAGGAAGAGCGCCTGCTCCGTGTCGCCTGCCGGGAGCAACGCCTCGACGCCTGCAGGAAGCTCGCCGGTCGTCGTCAGCGCCGGCCCGCGCCAGCGCCAGCGGGTCTCGCCCAGATGCTCGCCAAGTATCGGTCGGCCACGAGCCCCGCGTCGCGCGCCTTCCAGAACTCCACCTCTGCCCGCGGGGAACGAGCGGATCGATCAGCACGATCTCGTCCGAGCCTTCGAGGCACACGCAGAGCACACCTTCGGGCCAGTTCTCGGACGGCTCCCATTCCGGGTGTGAGGCGAGCCAGTACGTGAGTCCCGGCGCCAGCTCGTGCGCGTCGATCGCCACGGCTACATCCTGAAGATGCCGAACGTGCTCTCCGGGATCGGCGCGTTCAGGGCGGCGGTGATGCCCAGCGCCAGCACGCGCCGCGTGTCGAGCGGATCGATCACGCCGTCGTCCCACAGCCGCGCGGTCGAGTAATAGGGGTTGCCTTCTGCCTCGTACTTGGCGCGGATCGCGTCGCCATCGGCGTCACCGACCATCGTCAGCACTGTCGCCGCCTGGTCGCCGCCCATCACCGAGATGCGCGCGTTCGGCCACATCCACAGCTGGCGCGGCCCATACGCCCGGCCACACATGCCGTAGTTGCCCGCACCGAACGAGCCACCCGTGACGACCGTGAACTTCGGCACGTCCGCGCACGCCACCGCCATCACGAGCTTCGCGCCGTCGCGCGCGATGCCGCCCGCCTCGTACTCCTTCCCGACCATGAAGCCGGTGATGTTCTGCAGGAACACCAGCGGCACCTTGCGCTTGCACGCAAGCTCGATGAAGTGCGCTCCCTTCTGGGAGCTCTCCGCGAAGAGCACGCCGTTGTTCGCGAGGATCCCGACCGGGTAGCCCTCGATGTACGCCCAGCCGCAGACGAGTGTCTCGCCATACAGCGCCTTGAACTCGTCGAAGCGGCTGCCGTCGACGACGCGCGCGATCACCTCACGTGTATCCATGTGGGTGCGATGGTCGTCCGGGATCAGGCCGTAGAGGTCGGAGGGGTCGACAGCGGGCAGCTCGGCCGGACGCCGCGTCCAGGGCGGCTCGGGTTTCCGCGTCTGCGCGTTGGCGACGATCCGGCGCGCAATTGCCAGCGCGTGCTCGTCGTCGGTCGCGAAGTGGTCAGCGACCCCCGACTGCCGTGTGTGCACATCCGCGCCACCGAGCTCCTCGGCGGTCACGTCCTGGCCCGTTGCCGCCTTCACGAGTGGAGGCCCGCCGATGAAGATCGTGCCGGTGCCAGCCACGATCACCGTCTCGTCGCTCATCGCCGGGACGTAGGCACCACCCGCCGTGCACGACCCCATGACAACCGCGATCTGCGGGATTCCCGCCGCGGACATCCGAGCCTGGTTGAAGAAGATCCGACCGAAGTGCTCGCGATCGGGGAACACCTCGGCCTGTAGCGGCAGAAACGCACCGCCGGAGTCGACGAGGTAGATGCACGGCAGACGGTTTTGCTCGGCCACCTCCTGCGCACGCAGATGCTTCTTGACGGTCAGGGGAAAGTACGAGCCACCCTTGACCGTCGCGTCGTTGGCGACGATCACGCACTCGCGTCCTTCGACAACGCCGATGCCGGTAACGACGCCGGCGCTCGGCGCCTCGTTGTCGTAGATCTCCCAGGCAGCGAGAGCGTTCAACTCGAGGAACGCCGTATCGGGGTCGACGAGGCGGTCGATCCGCTCCCGAGCGAGCAGCTTGCCGCGCGAGCGGTGCCGCTCGACCGAACGCTCGCCGCCGCCTGCAGCCACGCGGTCCGACCGCGCTCGTAGCTCTGCGACGAGCTGCTCCATCTGCACCTGCCTGCGGCTGAAGTCGTCCGACCGCTCGACCCGGCTCTGGAGGAGCGCCATGAGACTAGAGACTAATCCGTCGGGCACACTGTCGAGCGTGGAGCGCAACCGCCTGTTGCTGCTCGCCGGAGCGGTCGCCGTTGCGGCCATCGTCGTCGTGGCTGCGATCGTCATCGCGGGTAGAGGCGGTGGATCGGCGGGGACGACCTCGACGAGCGCGTCGGTCGACCAGACCTCGACGGCGGCGCAGGCAGATCCGTTCGCCGGCGTGCCGCAGCACGGGGACACGCTCGGCCGGGCGAGCGCGGGGGCGACCCTGACGGTGTACGAGGATCCGCAATGCCCGTACTGCCGGCAATGGGCGCTCGGCACGTTGCCCACCGTGATCGAGAACTACGTGCGCACCGGCCGCGTGAAGCTCGTCTACCACGGCATCGTGGTGATCGGCGCCAACTCGGAGAAAGGCCTGCGCGCGCTTTATGCCGCGGGCGCTCAGAACAAGCTCTGGAACCTCGCCGAGGCGCTCTATCAGCGCCAGGGTGCGGAGGAGAGCGGCTGGATCACGAACGCAGTGATCCGGGATGCGGCGTCCGCCGTCGGCGCGAACGGAGCCGCGATCCTGGCCGCGTCCCCGTCGCCGAAGGTGACCGCGTCGCTTCGTGCGGCCGCACAGCAGTCGAGCGCAGACCACGTGCAGGGCACACCGACGTTCGTGCTTCAGAGGCCGCCTTCGGTGCCGCGGCAGCTGCAGGTCGCGTCGCTCGACCCCGCAACGTTCATGGCCGCGCTCGACGCCGCCCTGCAGTGAGCCTGCGGCGGGCGATCGCCGCCGTTGCGTTACTCGGCGGCGCGGTCGCTGCGTACCTGACGACCGTGCACTACGCGCACACCTCGCCGATCTGCAGCACGGGCGGCTGCGAGCAGGTGCAGCATTCGAGCTACGCGACGCTGGGCGGGGTGCCCGTGGCGCTCCTCGGACTGGTTGCGTACCTGGTGGTGCTCGCGACCGCAGCGGTGCGCGGTGCCGGCGCGGCGACGATCGGTGCTGCCGTGGCGATCGGTGGCGCCGCCTTCAGCGGGTACCTGCTGTGGGCGCAGCTCGCGCGGATCCACGCGATCTGCCAGTGGTGCGTGGGAAACGACGCGATCGTCGCGGTGCTTGCGGCGCTCTGCATCGTTCGCCTGCTGCGCGAGCCCTGAGCTCGCCTCCTTCAGACCGGCTTCGGGCGTCCTGCGGGCCGACTCGTCGATGCTTGACCGCCCCGCACGGGGGCGCGGTCGACCGTTCAGCCGACGACGAAGAGGCAGAGCGTCGAGAGCAGCGCGAAGGTGTGGCGGGTTCGGCGCGCGATCGTCAGGAAGAACACGCCGTGATGCTAGCTCTCGAACGCCGCAAGCTGATGAGCGAAGACCCCGCAACAGCTACGGGGTCTCGGCTCGGGTCTGAAGGAGCAGGGGCGACAGGACTTGAACCTGCAACCCCCGGTTTTGGAGACCGGTGCTCTACCAATTGAGCTACGCCCCTCGGTTGCGCCGGAGAGTGTATCGGCGCTCGCTTTTCCACCCGGGTGGCCTTCCGGGCCTCCCGACTCGATCCGAGTCCTAGCGCACGTGCCAGCCGCTGCCGAGTGGCTTGAGCGTCGGCGCGGTTCGGTAGCTGCAAACGACCCGGTCGCCGTACCGTGCCGTTTCGGCCCCGGCATCGGGCCAGAATCCCCACCAGCCACCGTTTCGCCGGAGCGCGTGACCGGTGATCCTCTTGTACGCGGAAAGACACACAGACTGCGCGAGCGCGAAGGGGTTGGCTGGACGCTTGTGACCCCATCCGCCGTGGCCGACCGCGTACACCTCGAAGTTGTGGGCCGGATTCGAGCACGGCACGACGACCTCGGTCTTGGCCGGCGGCTGGGTCGTGATCAGGCATTGATGCACCTGCGCAGCGAGGTAGAAGACCTGTCCTGACGTCGCCGACGACGCAGCGCCGACGGTCAGCAGACCAAGCACCAAGACAGCACCCAAAGCCAGAGCCTTAGCCACAACAAACCCCTTTCGCCCCTTACCGCAGAAATACCGCTGATTCCGAGGCACCCTCCCACGCGAAGGCGAGGATTGCAACGCCAAGACGAGGGGCGGGACCAGGCCCGTCGCAGACCTGCTCCCGACGCCGGCGAGTAGCATCCTCCGCGTGGCGATCGCCGCGCTCTTCTCAGCAATAACACTGGCTTTCGCGCTGCTCGCGGCGTGGGCCGGCGCCGCCGGCCAGTGGGTGATCGCCGCTACCGCGGCGGCGCTTTCGGCCTGGATGTCGACCCTCGCGTGGGCTGCAGTGAGGAAAACGCGCCTCTAGCGCGTATTCTCCCTGCGTGGCAGGGGAGGACACTCAGACACTCTGGCTCGAGTTCGCCCGCACGAAGGACAAGGGCCTGCGCGACCGGCTGATCCTGACGTACGCACCACTCGTCAAGTACGTGGCGGGCCGACTCGGCTCGGGCCTGCCCGCCCATGTCGACGAAGGCGACCTCGTCTCCTACGGGCTGCTCGGCCTGATCGGCGCGATCGAGCGCTACGACCCGGGCCGTGACATCAAGTTCGAGACCTACGCGATCTCCCGGATCAAGGGGGCGATCATCGACGAGCTGCGCGCCCTCGACTGGGTGCCTCGCTCGGTTCGCTCGCGCGCCCGTGAGATCGAGCGCGCGATCGCCGAGCTCGAGGCGAAGACGGGCATCGCGCCGAACGACGAGCAGATCGCCGCGAAGATCGGCATCTCGGTCGACGAGCTCGAAGAGTCGCTGACCGACATCGGCCGCTCCTCGATCGCGGCGCTCGACGAGCTGTGGTCCGTCTCGGGCGACGGCGACCAGATCTCGTTGATGGACACGATTGAGGACGAGACCGGGCCGCGCCCGGAGACGGCGCTCGACGAGACCGAGATGCGAGAGGCGCTCGCAGACGCGATCTCCCGACTGCCCGAGCGCGAGAAGCTCGTCGTCACGCTCTACTACTACGAG
>JACDGR010000225.1 GCA_013821525.1 Actinomycetota bacterium | reverse complement strand
TCACGAACCAGCGAAGCTGATCCGTGCGGCCGTGGCGGACCTCGTCGACCGAGCGCCCGACGAGATACGGAGGAGCCAACGCGACCGCGGTTGCGCCAAGGAGCGAGACGATCGCGAACGCTGTGCGGAGCTTGTAGGGGCGCGCCAGGCCGTAGAGAGCGCGGAGGCGCCGCCGCGTCTGCGCCCACGACCAGTCCTCGACCGAGCTGCGGCCGCCGCGCATCAGGTGGCTCCCGGGCTGATGGACCCTCAAACCGCCTCCTCGGTCAGGAGCCCCTCGATCAGGCCGTGCTCGTGAATCTCCCGATAGACGTCGTTCGTCTCGACCAGGTCGTCGTGCGTGCCGCGGGCAGCGAGCTCGCCGCCCGCGAGCACGACGATCTCGTCCGCGAGCGCGATCGTCGAGAGCCGGTGGGCGATGATGATCGTGGTGCGGCCGTGCATCGCCTCGCGCAGTCCGTCGCGGATCTTCGCCTCGGTCGACGCGTCGACCGACGCGGTCGCGTCGTCCAGGATCAGGATGCGCGGGTCGACGACGAGCGCCCGCGCGATCGCGACCCTCTGGCGCTGCCCGCCCGAGAGCGTGATGCCTCGCTCGCCGATCACGGTCTCGTAACCCTCTGGCAGCTGTGCGATGAACTCGTGTGCCTGCGCGAGCCGGGCGGCTTGCTCGACCTCGGCATCGGTCGCGCCCGGCCGGCCGAACGCGATGTTCTCGCGGACGGACGCGGAGAACAGGAACGGGTCCTGAGCGATCACGCCGATCTCGCTGCGCAGCGAGCTCAGCGTTACGCCGCGCACGTCATGCCCGTCGATCTCGACGCGGCCCCTCTGCACGTCGTAGAACCGCGGCACGAGCGACGCGAGCGTCGTCTTGCCCGAGCCTGTGTGGCCGATCAATGCGACGACCTTGCCGGGTGCGAGCTCCAGGTCGACGTTTCGCAGCACGGGGCGGTCCGGGTCGTAGCCGAAGGTGACGCCGCTGAAGGTGACGCGCCCGCCGCCCGCCGGCAACTCCTGCGCGTCGGGCCGGTCACCGATCTCCTCCGGCTCGTCGATCACCTGAAAGATGCGCTCGCCGGAAGCTGTTGCGCGTTGCGCCTGCCCGATCCACATCCCGAGCTGCCGCATCGGCATCACGAGCATCGCGAGATAGAGGTTGAAGCGCACGAAGTTCGCGACCGACAGCGAGCCGTGGACGACCATCCGGCCACCGACCAGCAGGATCGCGGCCTGTGCGAGCAGCGGTAGGAAGCTGAGCACTGGCACGTAGAACGCGCGCTGGCGGTTCGCGCGGACGCTCTGCTCGAAGACCTCTTCAGAACGCCGCTCGAACTTCGCCTGCTCCGACGCCTCCTGCGCGAACGACTTGACGACGTGTACGCCGACGATGTTCTCCTCGGCGACTGTGGCGACGTCGGCCATCTTCTGTTGCACCTCGCGCAGCAGCGGGTGCGAGACGTGGCTGTAGCGGTAGGAGACGGCGACGAGGATCGGCCCGATCGCTATCGCGATCAGACCCAGCTTCCACGAGATCAGGAAGACGACGATGCCGACGCCGAGAATCGTGAAGATGTGCTGGAAGAAGAAGATCAGGCCGTAGCCGAGGAAGAAGCGCACACCCTGCAGGTCGACGGTGGCGCGACTCATCAGCTGGCCCGTCTGGTGGCGATCGTAGAAGCCGAAGGACAGCCGTACGAGCTTGGCGTAGATCGCCTGGCGCATGTCCATCTCGACGGCAAGGGCCTGCTTGCCCGCGATCAGGCGGCGCCCGGCCATCATCACGGCGCGCGCGACGCCGAGCGCGAGCACCGCACCGACGAGCCAGGGAAGGCGGTGTCGCTCGTGGTTGACGAGCGCGGCCGCGACGGAGCCGGTCAGGAACGTCGCGACGAGCGTCGCCGCCTGCGAGCCGATCGCGAGCACGACCGAGACGAGCATCGAGAGCTTGTACGGGCGCAGGAACGCGACGAGCCGCATGAACGTCGTGCGGTACTGGGGCGTCTCTGCGGTCGTTGTCACCGCCGTCGAGGGTACCCGGGCGGCCCTGTCGGGTCTGCGTCAGAGGAGCGCGAGCTCGGCGTGGATCAGCGCGACCGCTCCGGCAACGCGCTCGCGGTTCTCGGCGTGGTTCAGCCAGCTGCTCGCACCGGAGGGGTGGGGGAGCGGGATCGCAACCGCTCCGTCGTGCTCGTAGCGTGCGCCGACCGATTCGGTGACGCTCGTCACACCGAGCAGCCGCCTCGCGGCGAGTCCGCCGACCGTGACGATCAGCCGCGGCCGCAGCAAGCTCAGCTCATGGTCACGCCATGGTTCGCACAGCCGCTGCTCCTCGGTTGTCGGGGTGCGATCGCCGCGGCCCGACGCGGGGCGGCCGGGATAGCAGCGCGTGACCGATGCGCAGTAGAACGTCGCGTAGAAGGCGTCCTCGTCGAGGTCGAGCCAGCGGCGGAGCGTCTTGCCGGCGCGTCCGCGCCACGGTCGCCGCTCCCCGCCCTCGACGATGCCGGGCGCCTGGCCGTAGAGAAACGCGCGCTGGCCGTTGCCCGCTGCGATCACGGGCCATGACTCGAGCTGGTACCCCGCTTCGACGCACAAGCGGCAGAGGCGCTGGTCGCGCTTCAGCGAGTCGAGCGAGCGGTAGCTCGCGCGGCGCCGCGTCACGGGGCGGCACGGGCGGCGACGAACCATTCGCCGTCGAGCAGCACGTCGCCCCCGCCGAGCTCGGCCGCCAGCCCAGCCCCGTTGAACCACCGCTTGTAGACCTCCCACCGCGAGTCGTCGTTCAGCACGCGTTCCTGCACGTCCTCGGCGACGGTGGAGTGAGCGAGCGAGGAGTCGACGACGACGAGCTCGGTCGCGACGCGGCGCGCCTCGGCGAGGAAGCGCGCACGCTCCTCCTCGCGGAGATGGCCGTAGAAGTGGCCCGTGAAGACACGCTCGAACGCACCGTCCGCGAACGGCAGGGATAGCGCGTCACCCTGCACGAAGGTCGCGCCGGGAACTTGACTCCGCGCTGCATCGAGCATGCGCTCGCTCTGGTCGAGCCCCGTCACCTCGCCACGCAGGTACCGCGTCAGGAATCCCGTTCCGCAGGCGACGTCGAGGGTGCGGGTAGGCGGGAGGGCAGCGACGAGCTCACCGAGCCGTGCAAGCTCGGCCTCCCAGCCAGGCCGCTCCCGCTCGGAGAAGCGGCCCCGGCCGAGGTACCAGTCGTCGTACTCCGGGGCGCGCGTGTCGTAGTACTCCTTCACCGGAAACAGAGTAGGCGTCGTTCGCGAGGAGAGAGGTTCTATGGTCACCTCGTGAGCCTGCTCGAATCCGTGCCGAACTTCAGCGAGGGCCGGGACAGCTCCACGATCGACGCGCTCGCAGCGGCGCTCGCCGCGCATGCGCGGCTGCTGGACGTGCACTCGGACCCGGACCACAATCGCTCGGTCTTCACTCTCGTCGGCGACGAGCAGCAGCTGTCGGATGCGCTGCTCGCCGCGATCGGCGTCGCCAAGGAGCGGATCGACCTGCGGACGCATGTCGGCGCCCACCCGCGGATCGGCGCCGCGGACGTCGTGCCGATCGTGCCGCTGCGACCCGAGGATCTCGCGCGGGCGGACGCCGCCGCGCGAGCGATCGGCGAGCGCATCGGCCGCGAGCTCGACCTACCCGTCTTTCTCTACGCGCCGCCCGAGCGCGGGCCCGCGTTCTACCGGCGTGGTGGCACTGCAGGGCTGCAACAGCGTCTCGCTGCGAGAGAGGTCGCACAGGACTTCGGCCCCGACCGGCTCGACGAGTGCGCCGGCGGCGTGATCCTTGGCGCGAGGCGGCCGCTGATCGCGTTCAACGTCAACTTGCGGGGCGACCTCGCGACGGCGCGCGCGGTCGCGCAGGTCGTCCGTGAGCGGGGCGGAGGGTTCCCGGGCGTCCGCGCGCTCGGACTCGACCTGCCCCGAGCGGGCGTCGTGCAGGTCTCGATGAACGTCGAGGACTGGGAAGCGGCCGCGCTGCACGAGATCGTCGGGCGCGTCACGCGCGAGGCCGAGGCACGGGGAGCGGCGGTTCTCGGCTCGGAGCTCGTTGGCCTGATGCCTGCCGGTGCCGCGGCAGCTGCAGCGGGGGCGATGCTGGCGATCGACGGTTTCGACGCCTCGCGTGTGCTCGAGCTCAGGCTGCTCGCCGACTGAACGCGAACGCACCCGCCAGCCCGAGCAGCCCGACGACGGGAACGACAAGCGCTGCCGCCCCGAACACGGCGCGCGCCCCAACGAATGCGAAGAGCGGCGAGACGAGCAGAAGGCCTGTTGCGTGCGCCCCCCGATGGGTGAGCGAGATGACGCCGAGCACGCGCCCGAGGATCGAGTCGGGCACCTCTTCCTGTGCTGCCGAGTTGATCAGAACGACCGCCGAGCTCTGGCCGGAGGCTGCGAAGAACGCACCTGCGATTGCGACCGGCAACGAGTGGGCGAACGCGATCAGCCCGTACCCTGGCAGGTACATGCACCAGGCGATCAGCGACGCCCGTGCCTTGCGCCGGATTGCGAGCCGCGCGAGCAGGACGCCCGAGAAGATCGACCCTGCCGCGTAGCCGACCATCACGATCGAGAATCCGGCGGCGCCGCGATGCAGTGAGTCGCGAACGAGAGTCGGCACACCGCCGATCCACGAGCCCGCGGTGATCGTGACGGCAACCCCGAGCACGAGTACCCCGGCCGCGAGCATCGGCCGGGGCCGCAACGCGGCGATGCCCTCGCGGATACGCGGCGCCTCGCTGCCGCGGTCATGCTCGTGACCGTGACGCATGCGGGCGATCAGCGCCGCGGAGACAAGGAACGAGACGCTGTTCACGGCGAAGAAGACGCTGACCGGCATGAAGGTGAGTAGTGCTGCCGCTACCGCCCAGCCGCCGATCGACACCGCCTGCGCCGTCGCCTGCACGAGGGCGTTGGCCTGTTGCACGTTCGCCCGCTCGACGAGGCTTGGGATCGTCGCGCCGTAGGCCGGCTCGAAGTAGCTCGTCGCGGCCTCGAGCACGAACGACGCGACCACGAGACCCCAGAGCGGCAGCGACCCCGCGAGCCCAGCGGCCGCCACGGGGATCAACACGACCCCGCGAACGAGGTCAGAGCCGACCATCAGCCGCTTGCGGCTCGAACGGTCGGCCGCGAGCCCGCCGTGCAGTCCGAAGACAATCGCCGGAATGCTGTCCGCGAGGCGCACCGCGACGACGCCAAGCGGGCCGGCGATGTCGAGTGCAAACCACATCAAGGCGATGTAGTGCAAGGAGCTGCCGAGCTCGCTCGTCACGACTGCGGCGTAGAGCCGGCGAAAGTCGGGGTTGCGCAGCAATGCAGTCGCACGTCCGCCGGGTGGCGGAGCCGCAGGCTCGAGTTCCAGCGGGACGTTGAGGACCGGATCCGACATCCAGATCTGAGTATTCCGCTGCGCGCCTGATCGCCGATGCCCATCTAGACTCGCCGGTGTGGCGGCGACCGGCGCGTTGACTGGCGACGATCTGACGATCCACGACGTCTGGGCGGTCGCTGCGGATCGTGGCCAGGCCGCGCCGCTCGCCGAATCTGCGCGCGAGCGGATGCGCGCGGCCCGGGCGGTCGTCGAGCACGCCGCGCACGGCAGCCACGAGCACACCTACGGCGTGAACACCGGCTTCGGCCGGTTCGTCTCGAAGCAGATCCCGGAAGAGCTGACGGAAGAGCTGCAGCTGCGTCTCCTTCGCTCCCATGCCTGCGGCGTCGGAGAGCCGTATCCCGACGAGGTCGTGCGCGCGGCGATGCTGCTGCGCGCGAACGCGCTCGCCAAGGGCAACTCGGGCGCGCGCGTCGAGACCGTGGAGCTCCTGCTCGCCTGCCTGAACCGCGGCGTTCTACCGCGCGTCCCTGCACGTGGCTCAGTCGGGGCATCGGGCGACCTCGCGCCGCTCGCGCACCTGGCGCTACCGCTCGTCGGGGAAGGGGAGGCGTACGTCGACGGTGAGCTCGTCGACGGAGCGGTCGCGCTGGCACGTGTCGGGCTCGAGC
>JACDGR010000224.1 GCA_013821525.1 Actinomycetota bacterium | reverse complement strand
GAGCCGGCCCGTCTTCGAGATCGAACGAAAGGTGCCGTACGGCCGGTCGCCGCGATGCGCCCAGAGCGTGCGGTCGCCGTCGTCGATCCGAAGGAAGACCTTTACGCCCGCCAGCTCGGGGTTGCCGCCTCGCGGGGAGAAGGCGCAGTCGGCATCGCCGCCGAGCCGGATCGGAGCCACCTCGCCGCTGAAGAGGGCGCGCACGTGCTGCGGTCGAATTGCGCGGCAGAGCTTGCGGTAGACCGCGTCGCTCGGGCGTTGCGCAGCCGGCGCCGCAGGGCTGGCTGCAGCCGCAGCTGAGGACAACGCCAGCACCGCGAAGAGCACGGGCGAAAGTGAGCGAAGTCTCGGCACATTCGTTTCGACGCTCTCGCGCGCCTCAAGTTAGAACGCGGCTCATCTGTCTCTCATGTCCCGCTGGTCTAGTGCGGCCTCGTACCGATCAACGATTCTCCAAAAGGAGTGCGCATGCGCAAGTTCATGCTCGTCGCTGTCGTCCTGGCCGCATCTGTCCTGCCCGTGGCGTCGTCCGCGTCGGCGGCCGGCGTGAGCGTCGTCCACCTCAGTGCGCCGGTGTCGGGATTGCGCTACGACCAAAAGACCGTTCACGCGCACGCTGGCAAGGTCGAGATCATCTTCCTCAACCGCTCGGCGATCAAGCACAACGTGAACATCGAAAGCGGCGAGCATGAGCTCGGTCACACCCGGACTGTCAGCCGTGGCACGGTGAAGGTGACGGTGACGTTGAAGGCAGGGAAGTACAACTACTACTGCTCTGTCCCGGGTCACGAGGACGCGGGCATGCACGGCACGTTGATCGTCTCCTAGTACATCGGAAGACGCCTGAGCGCGACGGGAGCCTGGCCGGACACGGTCAGGCTCCTGCTGTGCGGTGTCCGAGCTCACGGCCAGCAATACTTCCCTGGATGCAGGAACCTGTCCGCCTAACGGTTCGGGAGATTGCTCTCGAGCTCGGCTGCAGCGAGACGGAGGTGCGCGAGCTGATTCGCGACGGCGAACTTCGGACTGTCGCGTGCGGCATTCGGCCGGGACTCGTCCCGCGCCACGAGCTCGCCGCCTACCAGCGCCGGCTGCAACACCAGGGGTAAGAGCGTGCGCACCGGCGGTTGTCTTTGCGGAGCGGTTCGTTACAGCGTTCGTGGTGAGCCCGTCCGCGTCCGGCGTTGCCACTGCACCGGTTGTCGAAAGGAGTCCGGCAGCGCGTTCACGGTGTACGCGCACTGGCCCGCCGAAGCGTTCGAGATGAGCGGTGAGATCTCGAGCTACGACGGCCGCGGCTTCTGCCCACGATGTGGGTCTCGCCTCTTCGACACGTCCGATACCGGCGACACGCTCGTCGAGATTCGAATCGGAACGCTGGACGAGGCGCCGTCCGAGTTGAAGCCCGACGACGAGATGTGGGTGAAACGGCGCGAGAGCTGGCTCGCTCCGGTCGACGGCGCCGCACAGCACGACGAGAACTAGCGGGGCCGCAGCCGCCGTGGCGTGAGCTTCGCGCTCAGGCCACGGCTTGGCGAGACACGGCCGGTGTCAGACACCATGGCTCTCGTGACAGCAAAGCGAGCCGGTATACATCTCTTCGTTGAAGGCGTACAGCGTCAAAGCCTTGGACGAGTCGACGTGGTCTGCGTTTGCGGACTTGGTCGAACGCAACAACGGTGTCTTCGGCGGCTGCTGGTGCATGGGCTTCCACCCCGAGGGAGTGGGCAAGGAAACGACGCCGGCTCAGAACCACGAGCGGAAGCTCGAGCGCGTGCGCGCGGGGACGGCGCACGCGGCGCTCGTCTTCGACAGCGACGACTGCGTCGGCTGGTGTCAGTTCGGCGTGCCAAGCGAGCTGCCAAGGATCAAAAGCCGCGCCGCGTACGAGAGGGGCGTAACGACGCCCGCCGACTGGCGGATCGCGTGCAACTTCGTCGGCAAGGGCCACCGGCGCCAGGGAGTCGCGACGGCAGGGCTCAAAGGCGCGCTCGATCTGATCGCGGAGCTCGGTGGCGGCACCGTCGAGGGCTATCCGGAGGACGCGAGCTCGGTGCCCGCGGGGTTCCTGTTCAACGGAGCGCTCTCGACCTATGAGCAGCTCGGGTTCGTCCGCGATCGCAAGATCGGAAAGCACCGCTGGGTGGTCGCGAAGGTCGTCAGGCCGCGCAAGCGGCCTTCCTGAAACCGACGGACGCCCGCGTTCGTCGCGCGACGCCGCTCAGCGCAGCGCTATTCCGCCCAGAGAACGGCGAGCTCGATCACGACCGCGGTCGCGAGCCCCATGTCCTCGACGCAGATCCACTCGCGCTCCGAGTGGTAGGCGTGACCGCCCGTAAAGAGGTTCGGCGTCGGCAAGCCCTTCTCGGTCAGTCGTGAGCCGTCGGTGCCGCCGCGAATCAAGGAGCGCACCGGCTCCAGGCCGACCCGGCGAATCGCTTCCTCCGCACGCTCGACGATCTCGGGCCGCTTCGACAACTCGTTCCGCATGTTGCGGTACTGGATCTTCTCCGTGACCTCCAGGACTGCACGAGGCTCGGCGTCACCGACGGCCTTGACGATCCCGCGCAGCAGCGCAACGTGCTCGTCGAGGCGCACGTCGTCGTGATCGCGCACGATGAAGCGGAGCTTCGCCACGCCTCCGTCGCCGTGCAGATCGTGCGGATGGATGTACCCCTCGCGTCCGCTGGTCGTTTCGGGCGAGAGGCTGTCTGCGGGCAGCCGCTGAATGATCTCCGCCGCGAGCTTCAGCGCGTTCACCAGCTCGCCCTTACCCCAGCCCGGGTGAACGGAACGACCTCGCACCGTCACGTCGACGCGCGCGGCGGAGAACGTCTCGTCGTGAATCTCGCCCGCCGTTGAGCCGTCGAGCGTGTAGGCAGCGTCGGCGCCGAAGCGCGCGATGTCGAAGTAGTCGGTTCCCCGGCTCACCTCCTCGTCGGGGTTGAAGCCAATGCGCACCGGCCCGTGCGGGACATCCGGATGCGCGACGAGATAGGCGACCGCCGCCATGATCTCGGCAACGCCCGCCTTGTCGTCGGCACCGAGCAACGTCGTGCCGTCGGTCGTGATCAGCTCGTGGCCCTCGTGCTTTGCAAGCTCGGGGTCGTCGTGCGTCCGAATCACCTGGCGCGGGTCGCCAGGCAGGGCGATGTCACCCCCCGCGTACCGGATGCGCTGCGGCTTGACGTTCGTGCCGGACACGTCGGGACTCGTGTCGACGTGAGCGAGGAAACCGATCGTCGGCACCTCGCGATCGACTGTCGACGGAAGCGTGGCAAAGACGTAGCCGTACTCGTCGATCGAGACGTCCTCGAGGCCCAGCGCGGCGAGCTCGTCATGCAGCAGCCGCAGTAAGTCCCACTGTTTCTCCGTCGACGGGAAGCTCTCAACATCTTCCTTGGACTGCGTATCGATCTGCGCATAGCGAACGAGCCGCTCCGCGGCATCGGCGGCGAGCCCTGCGTAAGCCGTGTCCAAAGTCATCGCCGGAGACTAGCGGCGAGTCGATGTCGCGGGTCACGAACCCCGGAGGCGACGCACCACGCGCTTGGCGAGCGGCGGCGCGAGCAGCTGGCCCGCAACGAGGGCGCCGCTGCCGCCGCCGAGGCCGGGGCCGGGGTGCGTGGATGCGCCGACGTGCCAGACCTTGTCGACGGGCGTCCGATGGCCCGGCTGCGAGGCGAGCGGGCGCCAGAGAAAGTTCTGATCCAGTGCGAGTGACCCGCCATATGGGTCGCCGTGCACGAGGTTGATGTTCGCCGTCTGCAGGTCGCGGGGCGAGAGCGCGACGCGCGAGAGCACGGTCTGGTCGAACCCCGGGATGTGCGCCGCAAGCCGCGCCTGGATTCGGTCGGCGTACGCCTCGCGCAGCTCCTCCGTCCAGGTTCCCGCGCCCGTGTCGAGCTCATCGGCCGCATCGCCCTTGACGTGCCACGGCAGCTCCTGCAGCTGAATCCAGAGCAGCCCTTTCCCCGCCGGTGCGCGCGAGGGATCCATCGTCAGCGGCTGCCCGACGACGACGGTCGCCTCGGCAGGAAGCAGCCCCCGCTCGGCCTCGTTGACCGCACGCGAGACACCGTCGAGGCCGGGCGTCAGGTGCACGATCGCCGTCTGCCCCAGCCGCTCGTCACCCGCCCAGCGCGGCGGCTCGGAGAGCGCGAAGTGGATCTGCATCTCCGCGCGGCCATACCGGAACCCCTCCGCGCGTTGCTCGAAGCCTTCCAGGAGGTGGCCGTAGAGCTGCGTCGGCGTCACGTTGCAGACAACGGCGCGACCGGCCGTCAGCGTGCGGCCGTCGGAGGTTCGCACGGAGCCCGAGGCGACGCGCTCGATGTGAACGTCGGTCTCACAGGTTCCGCCCTGCGCGCGGATGTAGGAGACGAGCGCGTCAGCGAGCCGCTGCCCTCCCCCGCGCGGGATCGGCATGCCTCCCTCCTGCACGGCAACCGCGATCACCTGCGCCATGTACCCGGAGGCCGCCGCGTCCGGCCCGAGGCCCGTATGCAGCACCCACGGCGCGAGCAGGCCGTGCGCGCGCGGTGAGGCGAACGTCGGCTCCAGCCAGTCGCGCGCGGAGACGAGCAACCTGCCGGCGAACTCCGACGCGCCCCTACGGCCGAGCCGGCGCACGGCTTTGAGCGCGAGCCCAGCACCGTCGCGCGACCAGAGCTCGGTGCCGAGAACGCCGAAGGCGAGATCCGCATTCGGGAAGAAGTCGCCCAGCATCGCCTGCCAGGCGGCGCCGTCGCCGTCGTGATGGCGATCGAGCTCAGCGGCATTCGCATCCGCGCTGCGCAGGAGAAATGCGCTCTCCCCGTCGGGAAAGACGCTGCCCGTCGGGTACTCGGTGTTCAGATACTCGAGCCCGTGCCGCGCGAGCTCGTCGCCGAGCTTCGCGTGAGCAGGCCCACCGACCCACAGCGGGTGCCACGCGCTGTAGACGTCGTGGACGAAACCCGGCGCAGTCAGCTCGGCGGTCTTGATCGCACCGCCGAACCAGGTGTTGCGCTCAAGCACGCACACGTTCCAACCGCCCTGCGCGAGCAGCGCGGCGCAGGCGAGGCCGTTGACGCCGGAACCGACGACGATCGCGTCGTAGTCAGCCACCTGCGAGCTCACGGAACTCGTCGTCGGTCACGAGCCCGCGCTTCTCGGTGCCACGCGCCTTGACCGCGGCCAGCACCTCCCCCCACCGCTCCTGCGGCAGATCGAGCCCGAGCTCGGCGGACTTGATCCGGATCGAGTCGAGCCCGCTCTTCTTGCCGAGCACGATCGAGCGATCCGTCGCGACGAGCTGCGACGAGTAGGGCTCGATCGACTGCGGGTCGTGGAACTGCGACGCAACTGCGCCGCTCTCACGGCGATACAGCGTCTCACCGGTGACGGGCTTCCACGGCTCGAGCTCGTAGCCCGACAGCTCGCGCACGCGTGCCGAGACCGTGCGGATGCGATCGAGCTTCAGGCTCGACTCGACGCCGTAGAGGGCGCGCAGAGTCAGGGCGACCTCGCCGAGATTCGCATTGCCCGCTCGCTCACCCATGCCGTTGATCGTCCCATGCACCCACGTCGCGCCCGCGCGCACGGCTGCGACAGCGCTCGCCGTTGCGAGCCCGAAGTCGTTGTGCCCGTGAAAGTGCACCGGCGTCCCGTCGAGCCACTGGATCGTGCTCCCGACGAGGTCTGTGACGGCCTCGGGCGAGGCGATCCCGAGCGTGTCGACGACGACTACCTCGCGTGCACCCGCCTCGACCGCTGTCTCGTACACCTGGCGGAAGAACTGCGGGTCGGCCCGCGTCGAGTCGACGCCGAAGAACGCCGCGTAGATGTCGTGCTCTGCCGCAAACCGCATCGCCTTCGCGATCCGCTCGAGCATCGTCTCGCGTGAGACGCCGATTGCGTCGAGCTTCAAGTCCGAGATCGGTGACTCGATCACCGAGTAACGGACGCCCAGCTCGACGAGCGCCTCGAGGTCGGCCGGCACGGCACGCGAGAAGCCCCAGACCTCCGCGTTCAGCCCGGCGGCCGCGACCAGCTCGACCGCGCGCCAG
>JACDGR010000223.1 GCA_013821525.1 Actinomycetota bacterium | reverse complement strand
GTGCGAGCGTTCGCTCGCACTCACTCGCCGTTGCAAATCAGAGCGACTGACGAACCTCTTGCGCCTTGTTCTGAAGGCTCGAAGACATCTCTTCCGCCTGGGTGCTCATGCTCTCGTGCGCCGTTTCCGTCGCTGCACTCGCTGCCTCCGTGGCGATCGATTTGCCGCGATCCAGCGCCTCCTGGCCTGCCTCTTTCACCTTGTCGGTGAGGTCATCGGACACGGCGCCGAGCTTTTCGTCCTCGACGTGAGTCTTCGGAAGGAGGGTGCCGATAACAAAGCCGACGGCTGCACCTGCAAGTGCGAGACCGAGCGGGTTCTCTTTCGAGACGCCGACCTTCGCGGCCCCACTCTTCATCTGGCCGGTGTCGGGCACCACCCCACCAACGCGCGAGACGAGGGAGTCGGCTTTCTCGACCACGGCATCCTTGCCGCCGGCGATCGATCCGACGAGCGAATCTTTCTTGTCGGCAACGGACTCCTTCACGCGGCTCTTGACGTCGGCCTTGTAGCCGATCGCTTCGACCGTCTCCCCCATGCGCGCGCGCGTTCCCTCTATCTCTTCACGGATGTCGTCGGGTGTTTGGCCCATTGCACGTCCTCCTTCACGGTTTCGATTGTCTGCCGAGGCGCGGGCGAACCGACGTCGTCGACCTTTTCCTTGCCTCGCGAGTACAGGACGCCGGCCGCGACGCCATAGGCGAGCGCCACGAGCAGTGCAGCGAGCCAATTCGGCATGACGCCGTCGAGCGCCAAGATCAAAAACGCCGTCAACGCACCGGCCGCCAACAGCGCGACCCCACCGGCGGCGCCGATCAGCCCGACTCCCGGACCCGCCTGCTTACCCTTCTCGCGCATCTCGGCCTTCGCGAGCTCGAGCTCTTGTCGGACGAGCGTCGTCGTCTCGGTCGCAAGTTGCTTGAGCAGCTCGCCGATCGGCTGTTCATGCAGACCGTCCCTCTGGGTTTCAGAGTCCGTTGCTGCCACCTGAGGCACCTCCCGTGAGCGGCGACGCATCCGGGCTTTCGATCAGCGGCGGCGGCGCAGCGGGTGAGATGTAACCCACCGACGCGTCGCCCTCGCGGCCGGAGTACGGGTAGGCGTCCGTAGACCCCGCGCCCTGATACCGAGTGTTGCTCGACGCCTTCATGAACCGCGAGGCGAGAAAACCCACGATCGCGGTCCCGCCGACGAACAGCCAGGGCTGCTTACGAGCGACGTCCTCGACGTCCCGCAGGATCTGGTCGCCGTCCGCGCGCGACAGATAGCTGCCGAGCTGCTCGCCGCGCTCGGCCAGTCCATCGAGCACCTTGGCGACGCCGTCACTGCCTTCGCCGCGAAGGTTCTCACCTGTCCGCCGCATCGCAGTCGCTGCTGAGCTCACCTGCTCACCCGCCTGCGTCGAGCGCTGGTTGATCTGCGCCCGGAGTTGTTCGCGGGACTGGCCCTTCGCCTGGCCCGCGACCTCCTGGACGCGCTCCTTGACCTGCTCCGCCGGCGACTGCCCCGACGTCCTCTCATCTGTTGCGTTCGTCATTGCAAACTCCATTTCCGGCGTGCGAACGCACACCTAGGAAGGCTCCACCGCCGCTTGCACGGTGGCGACATCGTGGGAGTGAGCTCGCTTCCGAACACCGAACTCGGTGCCCAGGGGACGAGCTGCCTGCAGTTCACACATCGCCGTGCGACCCCCTGCAGACAGTGGGGCTTATCACCTACCGCGGGACGCGTAAACAACGTCCCGGATGCGCAACAGCGTTTCGTGTGACCGAGGAGGAAGTGGGTGCCATCGCCTCGCACCTCTTCGTACTCGGCGAGCGTCAGGCTGAGCCGCTCGAAGCACCGCTCGTCGAGCACTCGCAGATGAACTCGTAGGTCTCGCCGGGCGCGAGCTTCGAGCCGAGTTCACGAATGTTCTCGTTGAGTATCCGGAACAACGACTGGTTCTTGGCGAGGCGCTCCTGGCGTCATCGTCGTCCATTGGCACGCTCCCTCTCCCCGAGGATCGACTGGAAACGCTCCAGCGCCTTGCCCGCGGCTTCGACGATCACTGCTGCCGTCCGTTCCGCGCTCTTTCTACTCGGCCGTGAAATGCCCTCGGTTCGCCACGATCTCGGCCGCGAACTCATGAATCTCACGACGTGCGCTCCGGGTCATTCGGCGGATCATCTCGAACGCGGCGTCGATCGGCACGTCACAGCGGGCGCTGACGCATCCCTTGGCCTGCTCGATCAGCACGCGGCTCTCGAGCGCCTGCCGGAGTTGGGCGTTCTCGGCCTCGAGCGCCTGCAGCCGGCTTTCGAGCGCGGATTCATCCGCCGTGTCGATAGACGGAACGGTCTCTGTTGACCTACGATCCTGCATCGATCGACCTACTTCCTGTGCGCCAGGCCCTCAGCGGCCAAGAGGGACACAGGGTCAGATCAGACGCTTCTTGCATGTTCTACCCAAGGCTCGAATTTCCAATCGGGGCCTGAAGGGAATAACCCGCGCCGCGGGGTCGCGGCGGCACGGTTGTCAGGCTCGTTCTTCAGTCGTCGTGCTGGTCGCGCCGGCCGCCGGGCAGGTCGTCCTGGTCGGCCCAGTACGGGTCGCGGCTGCCGGCCTTCGCGAGCCCGCGAGAGACCATGTAGGCAGAGCCGATGATCGCGACGTACAACCATGCCCGTACGGCAGGGAAAGCGTCGTGGCCGGTCGCGTTGCCGTTGCCGTCACCAACGACGCGGGAGGCGATCAGGACACCGACGATCAGGGCGACCATCGCCCAGAATTCGGTCGTCTTGAATGCCTGCTTTGTCTCCGTCGAAAGACGTGCGACAACGTTCCTGTTGCCCGACCTGATGCCTGGGCTGAAATTGCTTGTTGCCATGTGTGACCCTCCGATCGTGATTTCCTCGAAAAGTGGCGACCGGACAGCCTTGGGGCCCGGCCACCGCTCCGGAACACGAAGAGCCTGGCTGGACGTTCGTCAACCATGGCCGTTCGCGGCACCGTCCTTTCTGGCGGCGCCGCCGTTAAACCAATCTGCGCTGCCAGGGCACGAGGCAGCGTGCGCCCACCCTCCTGCGTGATGCCAGCGCGCCTGCCCGAGCAGGCGAGACGTTGCAGGCCCCGTTGGACTCGACCAGAGCGGCGACTAGCGGCGCACGAACACGAGGCCCACGTCCCGCGGTGCGACGTCTCTCCCACGGACGAGCACGGAGACCTTCCACGTCCCCTTGAGGAGCGATCTCAGCGGCACTCGCCATCGCACCCCAGATAAGCGCACGACCGGCAGCGCTTCAGCCCGGCGCAGGCCCACTCTCCTCGCCGAGGCTGCCAAACGGGCCGTCGGAATCGCCTTGACGGAATCAGCGTCCACGATCGAGAGCAGCACCAGGGGCGTCAGCTGCTTGTTGATCAACACAGTGCTGATCTGAGGCTCCGCACGCCCTGCCGGATCATGAGCGGGTGCAACCTGAACGCAGACGAGGGCAGTAACAGCCGCGATGGTGACCCAGATCCGGAACAGCATTGGCGCACTGTAAATGGGCCTCACGTGCTCGGCGACCGACCCACAGCTCAGACCGTTCTGCGACGCCTCAGGAAGAGGTAGATGCCGTACCCGACGACAATGATGATGGCTCCGTACAAGAGGAGCCAGGGCCACCAACCGTGAGTTGCGAGCAACACATCAACCTCCACTCTCAGTCCAGGGGTCGGCCCGTCACCTAGAGGCCGCCTCGAGTATCCCTCTGCCGACACGCAAAGGAAAGCGCCTGACAACCGAGCGCGAGGTCACCAGACCTACGAACCCGTCAAGATGTCTCCCTGCCTGCCGACGAACAGACCGTGCCGCGACCGAAGAAGCGCCTTTCCCGTCTGCGAACCCAGGGCCGCGGCTTTCTCAGACAAGGCGACGCTGCTGCTCCGACACACGCAACCAAGCCGAGTGCGTGTGCCAGAAACGCTAGGAGTAGCCCATACGGGATTCGAACCCGTGCCGCCGCCGTGAGAGGGCGGTAACCACCTGCCGATTTGCAGGGAAAACCTCGAGTGCCCTTCCCGCCTTGGTCCAATCGTGGGCCAATGGACGTAGGTGAGGAAGCATCGGGGACAGCAGCCCGTGACGGCCGCTGCCCCCGGAAACGCGACGTCTTAGAACCGCCCGCGGCCAAAAAATCCAAGCACGGCGAGCACGACAATCACGATGATGATGATCAGCAAAATGGAGAGCGCTGGCCCCCTTTCGGCGAAGGATCCTCGAACGAACGCAGAAACCTTCAGCTTCCAGACAACGACTCCTGCCGCCTCGCCACATCACAATCCTCTCGCCTTCCTGAACGAACTCAGCGCCGCACCGGCGCCCGCGACCTCGGCCGGTAGCGCGTGGCCGTAGCGGCGCCACACGAGGCCGGGGTCGGAGTGACCGAGCAGCTGCGCTACGGCGTGCGCTGACAGTCCCGCTGCGAGGGCGTGCGTGGCGAACGCGTGTCTGGCGTCGTGCGGCCGTGGCAGCGGTTCGGCGATCCCAGCACGGACGCAGGCACGCTTGAACGCACGGTAAGCAGGCACGGGCGAGAGCGGCTCGCCCGTGTCCGATGCGAACACCGGCTCACCCTCACCCGGACGACCTGTCGCGAGGCTGTGGCGTAGAAGCCTCGACACGTCCTCGGGCGGAATCGGCACGGTCCTCCGCCCCGCCCGCGACTTCGGGACGACACGCTTGTAAACGCCCTCGCGGTCACGAACACGGTCGAGCGTTGCTCGAACATGCACGACGCCCGCCTCGAGGTCGAGACCTTCTGCCCCCCACTCGAGCGCCAGGAGTTCGCCCATGCGGAGCCCGCACCCGAACGCGAGCGCGTAGAACGGCCCGGCGAAACTGCGCTTCAGGCGGAGATCGTCGACTTCGCACCTCGCGATGATCGCCTCCGCCTCCTCGGGGGTCAGGATGCGCGACGCCTTCTCGCCGTCAGGAGCAACGGGAACACGAACACCTGCACACGGATTGGCATCGATCTCGCCGTACCGTTCACAGACGCGCAGGGCGACGCGTAGGGCCGTGAGCGCCTTCCGTGCGTGCTCCGGAGTCCGGTCGGCTGCGATCTCGTCGACGAGTCTCTGCACGTCGCCCTTGGTAAGCGTGCTTACCGGCACGCCGCCGATGCGCGGCAACAGAAGCAGCCGCAGTTGCTCCTCGTACTTCCGTGTCACGCTCGGCTTGTACGGGCGCCCGTCACGCGACCGGATCGAACCGTCGAGCATTCCCTTCGCGAGCCTGCGCGCAGCGTCGTCGATCGTCACGACCTTTGTCTGATCGATCAGACGAACCGTCGGCCGCTCCGGCATCTCGCCTTTCCCTTCGCCCGCGGCGAGCGCCTGTTCCTTCCACGCGACCGCCGCGGCGAGGGTGGGGAGCGTGGCCGTAGCCACGCCCCCTCCACGACGAACACGAACGCGGTAACGGGTGCGGCCGTGCGCGTCTCGCCGCTCCGTGATTCCCGTATGACCTTTAGCCAACGTGATCACCCGCGAGGTGGTCACTTAGATGATCGGAGAATCCCCACACCTCGACACCTGTACCGGTGAGAGACGAGACGATCTCGCGTGCGTACGCACGCTCAAAACCGTCGAACGCCGAACTGAACTCATCGATCAGCCGTGACTGCTGTAGATCGTTCAGCGGAATCCCGCTCTCGCGACACGACCTGAACACCGAGACGAGCGTTTCTCCGATCCGTGCGTGCGCGTCGTTCTTGACTGACGCGGCGAGAGCGCCGGCGTCGACACGATTGATCACTGCGGCCATATCGGCCTCCTTAACGCAAAGGCCCCCGGGCACAGTGATTGAGCCACTGGCCCGAGGGCCAGAGCAGCGTAAACGGACCAGAGGATGCAGGCTCAATCTGCATACCGAGAACATACGCCCTTCAGGGGTCGGAGTGAAGAGAGCTAGTCCCACAGCCGCCCTCCTGCCGCCTTGAGTACCGCGGTATCCAGACCAATTGGTCCGGTTTGTGTCAGAAGTTTCCGACACTCGACCCGCTCGGCCACGTAGCGCCGAAGGTCGACGTCGCG
>JACDGR010000222.1 GCA_013821525.1 Actinomycetota bacterium | reverse complement strand
ATCGGTGCCCAGCTCGCGCGCGTGCAGGCGCACGTCGAGCTTCGCGATGTGAAAGCCGAAGATCTCGACCATGCGCTCGAGCCGCGCGACGCGTCCTGCGGCGACTCTGCCGCCACCGTTCTCGGCGAGACTGCGCCGGATCGTCTGCAGGTCTTCGAGGAGCTCGTCGGCGCCGTCGTAGCCCTCGTTGCCGAGCCGCCACCACATGAACGACAGCTTTCGTCGATACGGCTCGAGCTGATTCCGCGACCCGATCTCGGCGGCGTAGCCCGAGAGCTCTCGCTCATCGCGCGCGAGCGAGGCTTCGAGCTCGTCCGAGATCTCGACGAGCGATCTCGCCGGGGAGATCTGCACCGCGAGCTCGCGCACCTCGGCGCGGTACCGCTCGAGCGCCAGCGTGTGTGCGCGCGCGAGCGCCTCGTCGATCGACGCCGGCCCTGCGGAAGGGTTGCCGTCCATGTCGCCGCCGATCCACGAGCCGAACGCGATCGGGGGTGGAGATCCCGGCAATCGCTCCCGCCACTCTTCGACGAGATCGGTCGCCGCGGCGAGGAGGCTGTGCTCGAAGAACCAGAGCCCGTTGCGAATCTCGTCCGAGATGCGCAAACCGTCGTGACGCACCTCGTCTGTCTGCCAAAGCAGGGTGACCTCTTCTGCGATTCGTGCCTCGTGCGCGCGGCGCTCCTCGGGAGAGACGCGAGGATCATCGAGCAGCCGCAGCTCCTCCGAGATGCGGATGTGTCCGAGCAGCACCGTGCGCCTCGTCGTCTCCGTCGGGTGCGCGGTCAGCACAAGCCTGATCGATGTCCCATGTGCGCGATCGTCGAGCACGCCGTCGAGCTGATCGAACGCAGCCGCGAGCGACTCACGGGCCGGACGGCCGCTGCTGGCGTCTTCGCGCCGGCGTCGCAGACGATGGTGTTGCTCGGCGAGGTTGGCGAGCTGAAAGTACAGCCCGAACGCGCGCAGGACGAGCGCTTGCTCTCGCGCACCGAGCGCTGCGTCCACCTCGACGACATGGCCGTCATGACGCGCAGCGCGCGCGTCGCGGCGGATTCGCTCGACGAGCTCGAGCAGCCACTCGCCCTCCTGCTCGACGAGCACGATGCCGAGGATCGTCCCGAGCTGCCGAATGTCGCGCCGCAGCGGCGCCGTCGGATCGCCGGCTATGAGGAGAGGCCCAGTGCCGTCAGGACGTCGGTCGCGTTCGGCCCGACCTTGATCGCGCATGCCAGGCCCGTTCCGGCACTCGGGCGCGTGCCGGTGACGACGAGCACCACGCGTGATCCGCGCGCGATGTCACCGCGCCGAACTGCCTCTACGAGCGCACCGAGCGCAGCGCCGCCAGAGCAGTCGGGCGCGACGCCGGTCGTCTCGGCGAGCAGGGAGGTGTGCGCGATGATCTGGTCTTCCGCGACGGCGATGATCGCGCCGCCGGTCGTACGGGCTGCTCCGAGTGCGAGGTCGCCGTAGGACGGGTCGCCGACCGCCAGGGAGGCGAAGTGAGTGGCCGATTCGACCCGCGAGACGCTGCGGTCGTCGTCGAACGCCGATGCGATCGGGCTCGTGCCCAGCGCCTGCCCGGCGAACATGCGCGGCACCGGCTCGGCCGCCAGGCCCGCACGCGTCAGCTCGGCGAACCCCTGGGCGAGCTTCGAGAAGAGCGTGCCACTCGCGGCGGGGCAGATGACTGCATCGGGGAGCTCCCAGCCGAGCTGCTCGGCGATCTCGAACGAGATCGTCTTTGCTCCCTCGCTCGCATACGGGTGGAGGTTGCCGCTGACGAACCCCCACGGGAAGAGCGCCCCGAGCTCGAGCTCGAGCCGCCGACAGTCGTCGTAGGTGCCGTCGACGGCGAAGACGCGCGCGCCGGGGTGACGTGCCGCGACCTCCGCAGGCCCGGCGCCCGCGGGTGCGAGCACGATCGCCTCCAGCCCCGTCGCCGCTGCGGCCGCCGCGACTGCATCGCCGAGGTTGCCGGTCGAGGAGCAGCAGAGTGTCGTGACGCCATGGTCGAGCGCTGCACTGACGGCGACCGTCGCGATTCGATCCTTGTACGAGGCAGTCGGGTTCTCGCCTTCCAGCTTCAGCAGCAGGTCGATGCCGAGTGCATCGGAGAGCAAGTCGGAGCGCACGAGGGGTGTCCAGCCGGCGCCGGTCTCGACCCGCGTGTCGCTCGGCAGGAGCTCGCGGTAACGCCAGAGTGAGGGAGGGCCGGCCGCGACCGAGCCGTGGGTGACCACGCGGGCGATCCTTGCCCAGTCGTAGAGCACGTCGGTCGGACCGCTGCAACGACGGCATGACTCGACCGGCTCGGCGACGGTGACGTCTTCGCACACACGACAGCGCAGCGAGTGAGCGCTCATGTCGGCGAAGCCCCCGTCTTTGTGATCTGACCTAACCGGAAGGACGGAGGTGTCCGGTTAGGCCGCGTGTGCGCAGGCGATGACCATGAGAAGGAAAATCGGCTTCTCGGCCACGAGGCGCATGGAGAAAGTGTACCGCTCAAGTGTTCGCAGGGCAAACGCGGTGGTGGGGGCTCGGCCGATCTTCGCTTCAGAATGTAAAGTGAGGTGACGGTGACACTCACTGTCGTCAAATGCGGAGGCGCGGCGCTTGCCAAGGAGCCGTTCGTGCTCGAGCGCCACGTCGCCCTCGGCGACCAGGCCTGCGTCGTCCACGGAGCGGGTGGCCGCATCACCGCGGCGCTCGACAGGGCCGGCATCCCCTCGCGGTTCAGCGGCGGTCGCCGGGTGACGAGCGCGGAGGCGCTGCCGGTCGTGCGCCGCGCGTTCCAGGAGGAGAATGAGGAGCTGTGCAGACAGATCGGCGCGAGGGCGGTAGGCCTGATGGGGGACGAGCTCGGGCTCGAGGCCGACCTGCTACCCGGTCTGGGGCGGGTCGGCACGTTGCGTCCGATCGTTCCTGACAGCTTGCGGGCGTTGCTTGCGACCGATTGCGTTCCGGTGATCGCGCCCCTGGCCCGAGGTCCGCTGAACGTGAACGCCGACGACGGAGCGGCTGCGCTTGCGATCGCGCTCGGTGCAGACCGGCTCGTGTTCGTCTCCGACGTCGCAGGCGTGGTCGTCGACGGCGAGGTCCTGACGCGGCTCGCTGCAGGGGATATCGCCGGGCTGCACGACGTGCTCAGCGGCGGGATCCTGCCGAAGCTCCAGGCTGCGGTCGCAGCGGCACGTGAAGGCGTGCGTGCCGAGGTCGGCCGCACGCTGGTCGTCGCGTGAGCAGTGCGCCCGACGCGTCGGCGCCGCTCGTCGTCCAGAAGTACGGAGGCTCGTCGCTCGCAACGCCGGAGCGGATCACGCACGTGGCGCAGCGCGTCGCCGCGACCGCACGCGAGGGCGTCTCGGTCTGCGTCGTCGTCTCGGCGATGGGGCGGACGACCGACGATCTTCTCGATCTGGCGGGCCAGGTTTCGGCTGGGCGGCATCCGCGCGAGATCGACATGTTGTTGACGGCCGGTGAGCAGATCTCGATCGCGCTGCTGACGATGGCGCTCCTCGACCAGGGGCTGCCCGCCGTGTCGCTGACCGGCCCTCAGGCTGGGATCCTGACCGACAGCAGCCATGGCAACGCCCGGATCATCGGGATGCGCGCAGACCGCGTTGCGGCTGCGATCGCGCGTGGTGAGATCCCGATCGTTGCCGGCTTCCAGGGCGTCTCGCAGGCGCACGAGGTGACGACGCTCGGTCGCGGCGGCTCTGACACGACCGCCGTTGCGCTCGCCGCCGCGCTCGGCGCCGAGGTCTGCGAGATCTACACGGACGTCGACGGCGTGTACACGGCCGATCCTCGCCTCGTACCTGGAGCACGCAAGCTCGAACGCGTCTCGTACGACGAGATGCTCGACCTCGCCGCTTGCGGCGCGCGAGTCCTGATGCTGCGATCGGTGGAGTATGCGCGGCGAACAGGCGTCACCATCCATGTGCGATCCTCCTTCGGCGAGGAAGAGGGAACGCGCGTCGTCGAAGAGGAGGCTGGAGTGGAGCACGCGATCGTCTCGGGTATCGCACACGACACGAGCGAGGCGAAAGTGACCGTTTTCGGCGTGCCTGACCAGCCCGGGATCGCCGCGTCGGTCTTCAGGCCCCTGGCCGAAGCGGGGATCAACGTCGACATGATCGTGCAGAACGTCTCCGAGGAGGGCCATACGGACATCTCGTTCACGCTGCCCGAAGACGATCTTGCGCGCGCGACGCTGATCCTCGACGCCGTTGCGCTCCGCGTCTCCGCGGCAGGCGTGAACGCCGATCGGAACATCGCCAAGGTCTCGCTGATCGGCGCCGGCATGAAGAGCGATCCCGGCGTCGCTGCCGACATGTTCGAAGCGCTTGCCGAGGCGGGCATCAACATCGGGATCATCTCCACTTCGTCGATCCGGATCTCGTGCGTGATCGACCAGGACGCGGTCGAGCAGGCCGTGAACGCGGTGCACGCGCGGTTCGCCCTGCAGCTCGGGTAGCTCTAGATGAATGCGAAAAGGGAGCGCCCGTCGCCGGACGGGTGCTCCCTTTTCACCCCCAGGGCCCGCCGCGAAGAGTCGAGGCGAACGCTTCCTAATACTATCAAAAAGATAGTAATGGTCGCCAGGCTAGCCGTCAGGCCACCGGCGAACGAGCGACCTGAGGCCCGACGCGCTCGCGTGTGCAAGCTCCGCGGCGCGGAGTGCCTCGAGAAGCTCCGATTCCTTGAACGGCTTGACGACGAATCCCGCAACGCCCGCGTCGATCGCGCGCGAGATCACCTCGCCGTAGCCGTAGGCGGTCAGCATCACGATCGGTACCGACCGCTCGGCGAGGATCTGCCGCGCGGCCTCCAACCCATCGAGTGGCGGCATGTTGACGTCGAGCAACGCCAAGTCGGGTTGCCGTTCCGACGCGAGCCGCACTACTTCCTCGCCGTTACAAGCGAGTCCGCACACGACGTAGCCCGCCGCATCGAGCAGCCGCTCGAGATCGAGACGGATCAGCGTCTGATCTTCGGCGACGAGGATGCGGCGTCGACTCACGTGCCCTCGGCCGACCGGTGGAGCTCAGCGACGATTTCCGATTCGGAACGACCGAGGCGCTGGAGTGACTCGACCGTGTGCTTCAGGTGCCGGTCGGCACGCTCACGGCGCCGCTCCGCGAGCACGTCGGCGAGGGTGCTGACGAGCTCGGTCTCGCTGAACGGCTTCGCCAGGTGCCTGACGGCTCCGGCCGCGGCCGCTCGCTCGCGCAGCTCGTGCTTGTTGCGTCCCGACAGCGCTACGATCGGGACGTCGCGCTCCTCGAGAATCTGCTCTGTGGCCGCAACTCCGTCGAGGCGCGGCAGGCCGAGGTCCATCACGATCAGGTCGGGGCGTTGCCGTCGCGCCTCGTCCACTGCTTCGATGCCATCGCGCGCTCCCGAGACGTGATACCCGGCGTCTTCGAGGATCAGCCGCAGGTCGCGCTGGACGATCGGGTCATCCTCGACTGTCAGGATCCGGGCGAGTGATTGATCTTGCATAGGGCGCCTCCGTTTTTTGGCTCCACCACGAAAAAGCCCCAGGCAACATGCCCAGGGCCTCCGATGACCGGTGGCCGGCGTCTTCGACGGCCGATTTCAGTGTAGCGAAGGTCAGCTGGCGAGAAACGTGCGCACGGCCTCGTGGTACGCAGGAACCTCGAGCAGGAACGAGTCGTGACCGAACGGCGAGGCGATCTCGCTCGCCTGGACGCTCGCACCTGCAGCGTCGAGTTGCACGGCGATCGCAAGCGTGTGTGCGGTCGGGAAGCGCCAGTCGGTGTCGAACGAGATGAGCAGGTAGCGGGTATGGCCCTCGGCGAGGCGCGCCAGTGCGTCCGGGCGCGCGAGCGGTTGGAAGTAATCCATCGCCCGGCTCAGATAGAGGTAGGTGTTCGCATCGAAGCGCTGCAGGAACGCCTCGCCCTGGTGGTCGAGGTAGTGCTCCACCTCGAAGTCGGCGCCGAAGCGGGGTGTGTCACCGCTGCGGGCCCGGCCGAACTTGGCCTGCAGCGATTGTTCCGAGACGTAGGTGACGTGCGCAGCCATGCGAGCGACCGCCAGCCCGACATCGGGACGGTGCGCGGTCTCGTAG
>JACDGR010000221.1 GCA_013821525.1 Actinomycetota bacterium | reverse complement strand
CTCCGATCCCGAGCGATGCGCTCCTACGATTCACGCGCCCGACCCTAGTTCCCGATGCATCTCAGATCAAGGGACACTCCCGAGCACTCGCGCACGCGATCCTGTTCTTCCGATTCACTCGCTCTGCGAGTGACTAGACCTTTCGTCGCGTCGTTACACGCTCAACAATGCGAGGTTCGGGATGCATTGGTCAAGGTCGGCAAGCCGCGTATGATCCCGTCGTGATCGCGAGGATTTGGCGCGGCGCGGTTCGTGCCGCAGACGCGGATGCGTACGTCGCGTATATCGAGGAGACGGGCCTGCGCGAGTATCGCGACACGCCGGGCAACCGCGGCGCGTGGCTGCTCCGTCGCATGGCCGGCGACCGCTGCGAGATCGTGACGCTTTCGCACTGGGACTCGCTCGATTCGATCCGCGCATTCGCCGGCGACGACGTCGAACGCGCGGTCTACTACCCTGAGGACGAGCGATTCCTGATCGAGCACGACGACGTCGTCACGCACTGGGAGATCTTCGAATGATCCCCGCAGACGGGACACTTCTCGGCGAGCAGATCGTCGCCTTCACCGCGAGCCGTTAACCGGGGCCAGACCAAATCTCCATTCTCGGGCCGCGCTCGCATCAGGCGTAAGCGATGCTTGCCGAGCCGAGCGGGTGTCGGTGGGACGATCAGGCTGCGTCGACGTTCGGGGTCAGGAGTTTCCAGTTCCCCTCGGAGACGACCTCCACGGTCTCGTCCGTGAGCTTGATCGCGGTCTCGTCGTCGATTGCGTATGTCGGGGCCGGGATCCCGGCAGCCCACTCCTCCACCTGGGCCAGCGTGGAGTCGTCGAAGCCCTCGCGATCCAGGTGCACGCGCAGGGCGAAATCGACCAGCCCCAGCCCTGCGCCTGCGTCCTCGCCCATGTCACTGCCCTCAGGGACGAACTGGAGGTCGAACTCGGCATCGCAGTTGTAGGGCGTCAGCACGATGCTTCCCGCGCTCACACCGACGTAGACGGTTTTGCTCAGCGACGGCAGGAGATCTGCCAGTCCCGAGGCTTGCATCCAGTGACGCAGGTAAAGAACATCGCCGCCCCAGACGAGCAGAGCGTCGATTTCACGGAGCGTGGGAACCCAGCTCTCGCGCTGGATCGTCGGCAGCGCCGTGAGCTCGAGCACACCGAGCGACTTCCAACCCAGGTCGCACAAAGGGCTCGGGGAGCTCCCGGAGATCGCCTGCCATGCCATTCCCGCGCCGCCGGGAAATGGGTAGATCGCCGTCGGGATGAAGAGGGCAGTCGACTCGGTGATCGGCTTACCGAGGAGTTCGACCAGCGCATTACGGATGCTCGCGTTCTTGATGCCACCCGAAGTGAGAAGAAGTTTCATCCGGCCTCCCGGAGCCGTTGGGCAAGGACGTTACGACGTACCGCGGTTTCCCAGCGACGTAGAGAATCCTAGATCACCGCGAACTCATCGCCCTGTGGGCTCCGTGGGCAGGAAAGCTCTCCGAACAACCTTTCAGACGATTCGATCTGGGTCGATCGGTGGATCTGGTGTCGGAGAGCAGTTCGGGTCGCCGCGCACGCGCCCTCGTCCAGCACGGAGCCGGCGAGCGTTTGGCAGGATCCGGCCATGCTGACGTGGCGTGAGCTCGAGCAGGCGGCACCCGAGATCGCGGTTTGCGGTCGCGAGCTGATCGACCGTTACCAATTCGTTCTCGTCGGGACGCTCACACAGAACGGCTCACCTCGCGTGAACCCGTGCGAGGCGTATGTCGTCGACGGCCACCTTCTGCTGAACACGATGCCGCAGTCTCTGAAGGCGCTCGGCCTGCTGCGCGACGACCGGATCTACGTCCATACGCCTGTCACGTCGAAGGCCGGGACCGAGGGTGAATTCAAGCTCGCTGGTCGAGCATCGGTGCTCGAGGACGCACGGCTTCGGAAAGACGCTCGACGACCTGTTCTGGGAGATGATCCAATGGCGTCCAGCGCCCGACTCCCACTATTTCGAGGTGCGTGCCGAGCGGGCTGCCTTTCACCGCTACGGCGTGGAGGAGATCGCGCTTCGTTGGTCAGCCGAGTAACACGGCTCGGCTGCAGCGCTCTTGGGGCCAAACGGTCGTGTGCTATGACGTGAGCACATCCGGCCGGGACACCCCGCCGTAGGCGCAAAGCGCTGTTTGTGACCCGTGCCGACAGGCGCGCCCTAGGAACGGGAGTCAGGTGCCTTACCTGTTTGAGATCACCACCCAGCTTGCACGCTCGCTCCTCGCGACTACGAGGGATGGCTGATGCGTACGTCGACGGATCAGGAGCTTCCTGGGCGCGACCGGCTCGCGCCGCTCGAAGCCTTCCTTGAGCGTAGCCCGACGGTCGCGGCGGCGATCGTAGAGGCTGACGGCGCGATCGTTTCGACGAACCCCACCTTCGTGCGCCTGGCGGGGTCGCCCGCGACGCTCGAGGACGCGGTGGCCGAGGGACAATACAACCTGGTCGCGCAACTCCTGGACACGGCAGGCCGTGACTGGGGTTCGGCAAGCGCCGGGCTTCGGACAGCAGACGGTCACCGGCTCGACTGCGAGTTCTCGGTCCGTGCGGAGAGCGGTGGTGTGTTGGTGGTGGTGGAGTCCTTGCAGGCGCCCGCTGACCGGCTGAATGACCACTTGCTCGAGCTGAACAATGAATTGATCGGTGCTCGGCGCGAGCTCGCTGTCCGCAACCGAAAACTCCGCGAGCTGGACGAGCTGAAGAACATGTTCCTCGCCTCTGCATCCCACGACCTCAAGACCCCGATGTCCTCGATCGTCGGCTATGCGGAGCTCCTCGGCGAGTCCGATCTCGGTGAAGCCGAGGTGGCGATGGTCGCGGCGATCGAGCGCAGCGCACGACGTGTCGTCTCGATGATCGAGGACTTGCTGGGAGCGGCCCTCGTGATGACGGGAGAACTTCGACTGCTACGCCGGGAGCAGAGCGTCGCTGTGATTGTCCGCGAATCCGTCGGAATGATCGAGCCCGTTGCGGCAGCCGGTGGATTGACGGTCGAGCTGACCTGCCCAGATCATGCGCTTGCGGAGGTCGACGAGAGCCGCATCATGCAGATCCTGGACAACCTGCTTTCGAACGCGGTCAAGTACAGCCCCGCGGGCGGCAAGATCGAGGTCACCTGCATCGATGGCGCGCAGGAGGTGGCGATCTCGGTCTCCGATTCCGGTATCGGGATCTCCAAAGAGGACCAGTCCAAGCTCTTCGGCCGCTTCTTCCGTGCCTCGACGGCACGCGAGCACGGTATCGCCGGTACGGGGCTCGGGCTCGCAAATGCTCGGGCGTTCGCAGAAGCCCACGGTGGACATCTCGACTGCACGAGCGCAGAGGGTGCAGGGTCGACGTTCAAGCTGAGCCTCCCCAAGACCGTGGGGCACGCGTGAGTACCTACGTCTCCGTGTCCCATCTCCGGGTAGAGGCAGAGCGTGCGCCAGAACTCATCGTGGCGTTTCGTGAACGCGCGCACCTCGTCGATGACGTCGATGGCTTCGTGCGCCTCGAGGTGTGGCAGGGGGGCGAGCCAGGAGAGATCCTGATGGTCAACTGGTGGCGCGATCGCGCCAGCTTTACCGAGTACATGCGCAGCGAGAAGCATCGGTGCTCGCACGCCCGGATCGTCCCGGAGTTGCTGGAATCGATCAAGCTCGAGCGCCTCGAACGCCTCACCGGCTACGCGATCGTCGCCAAATGACATCTCTCTTTGATTCGCTTCGACCGTTCCTCGACGCGAGCGCCCTCGTTCACGCGCTGAACGTCGATTCCGAGGGCGCTGTGTCCGGCGTCAACGATGCTGCCGCTCGCCGCCTGGAACGCACGTCCGCACAGCTCGTCGGTCTTCCTCTCTCGTCCCTCGTGACAGGCACCGACCGAGCCGCGGCAGCCGAGATCGTGAACGGGACGTGCGACAGCGCGGTGCTCCAGTTCGTCCCGACGAACCTGACGGCCTTTCCACTCTCGGTCCAAGCGCTTCGTCACCCGGAGGGTTTCCTTCTGCTCGGCGAGCCGCCGATCCTGCCGTATCTCCGAATAGGCGACGATCTCACCGCACATGCAAACGATCTCGCAGTCCAGTCGCGCGAGCGAGCGCGTCAGACGCGCAAGCTTGCGGGACAGTTGGCGGCGCACGAAAGCTCTCACTGGCATCTGGCTCGCGATCAGGCCGTCCTCCCAATCTGCGTCACGTGCGGTCGCGTCAAGACCGTCGAGTTCGGATGGGAGGACCTCGCCGACTTCGTGCAGCGTTCCGGCCGGTTTCTCAGCCACACCTATTGCGACAGCTGCGCACGCGAAGAACTGGACGGATGAGAACTGATCTCGCGGCAGAGATTCTCGCCGTGCGCGATGTCGTTGCGACCGCCGTCACGGACTCGTTCCTCGAACATCACCCGTCGTGGATCGAGCGATATGGCGACCGGGCTCGCGTTCGCGGCGAAGAGGACGCACGCCACCACATCGACTTTCTTGCAGCCTCACTCGAGATTGGCAACGACGAGTCGTTCGCCGACTACACGCGGTGGTGTCGCGGAGTCCTGGAGAGCCGCGGGATTGCAGGGTCATACCTTGCTGAGAACTTCGAGACAATCGGCCGAGAGCTGCAGACTCGGATCTCGCCCGAGGGCGCCGCGCTCGCCGGTCTTGCGCTTGCCACAGGTCTCGCGGTGTTGGCGGGACCCGCGGAGCAAGAGCTGCCGCCGGACGAAACGCCGCTCACGCTCGTGCGACGCCTGTACACCGACGCCGCGATCAGCGGCCGGCGAAAGGATGCTCTAGCACTCGTACGGGAGTCCCTCGCGTCCGGAAGCACCCTCCTCGATATCTACGTCGAGATCTTCCAAGAGGCGCTCTACGAGGTCGGCCGACGCTGGGCAACCACCGGGCTCTCGGTGGCCGAGGAGCATATGGCGACGGCGACGACCCAGTTCATCCTCAGCGTCCTCTACGAGGAAGCAAGCACCGCGGCGACCCCGCGCGGCAATGCCGTGGTCACCGGCGTCCGCGACGAACTGCACCAGGTGGGCGCCAACATCGTCGCCGACGCCCTCGAGAGCGACGGCTGGGATGTCCAGTTCATGGGCGCGTACGTTCCACACGATGGGATCCTCGCTGCCATTGACGAGCATCAACCTGAGCTGGTCGGCATTTCGGCCACGATCGTGTCGCACGTGGGCTCTGTGCGCGACCTGATCAGCGACATTCGCGCGCACGAGAAACAGAGGACGCGCATCCTGGTCGGGGGCGGCGCCTTCCGGTCGCACCCAGACCTCTGGCGCGAGGTTGGCGCAGACGCCTATGCGGCCGATGTCCGGTCAGCCGTCGAGATCGCACGCGTGTAGGACCCGACGGCACTCTAGGATGCTCTCGTGCTGAGAGGTCGCTGCGAGTGCGCTGCCGTTGCATACGAGGTTCCGGATGAGTTCGTCGCCGCGTACATCTGCCACTGCTCGAACTGCCGTGCAATGACGGGTTCGGCGTTCCTTCCGTGGGGCGACATCGAGCGCGAGAAGCTGACGGTGACGAAGGGCGCGGAGTCGGTGCTCGTCGACGGCGAGCCCGATGCCAACCATGCGATGCGCTGTGGAAAGTGCTTCTCGCTTCTCTACTGGACGCCTCGTGACGGCTTCTTTCGCGTTCCATACGGAACGCTGATCGACGAGCCGGGGCTCAAGCCGACCGCCCACATGTTCGTCGGGTCGAAGGCTCCCTGGTACGAGATTCGCGACGACCTTCCTCAGCATGACGGTTATCCGTGGACGGTGGGGACGGGCTAGGGATCGAGGCGGTAGGTCCGCTCGACGATCTCGGCGCCGAGCCCTGGTGCAAACGCCGTCTCCGTACTGACCTCGACGAAGCCCGCGCGGCGGAGCACCGTCGCCGATGCAGCGTTGTGATCCGCCACCCGACCGTGGAGCGGCCTCGTCAGCTCGACGGCGAGGAACGCGGACAGTGCCCTCGACGCCAACCCTTGTCCCCATCGCTCCGTGGCGATCCAGTAAGAGATCTCCCGATCGCCTTCGATCGTGAAGCTCGAGATGGTGCCGACGAACTCACCGTCGTCCTCGACGGCGAGGAGC
>JACDGR010000220.1 GCA_013821525.1 Actinomycetota bacterium | reverse complement strand
CGGCTTCCGCCGGTTGACGGCGCCCGGCTGGCTGCGCGTTCTCTGGGTGACGCCGCTCTTCATCGGCTTCGGCTTCGGCCTGCCGCTGCTCATTCGCTGGGCCGCGGACTGGGATCCGGTCTGGAAGGGGTCGGTGCTCGTGACGATCCAGCTCGTCACGGCGCCAATGGGCTTCCTCGTCGGACTCGGGGCGTTCGACTACTGGGCGCACTACGCGGCCGGGCGCCCGACCCGGCCGGAGGACCATTCGGGCCATGGCGCGCGGTCCTGGCGCGACTACTTCCGCATCAACACCGATCACAAGGTGATCGGCGTCCAGTACGTCGTCACGACGATCATCTTCTTCTGCATCGGGGGCCTCCTCGCGATGCTCTTCCGCGCCGAGCTCGCGCAGCCCGGCGACCAGTACTTCAACCCGCAGACGTTCAACGTACTGATCTCCGATCACGCGGCGCTGATGATCTTCCTCTTCGTGATCCCGGCCTTCGCCGGGCTCGGCAACTACGTGATCCCGCTGATGATCGGCGCGGCGGACATGGCGTTCCCGCGCCTGAACGCCCTCTCGTTCTGGCTGCTCCCGATCGCCGGGACGATGCTCGTCGCCGGCATGGTCGTGCCGGGCGGCGGCCCCTCGGCCGGTTGGACCTGTTACGCGCCGCTCTGCTCGCACCAGCCGCTCGGCCAGGTCTTCTTCAACATGGGCGTCCAGTGGGCCGGCGCGAGCTCGATCATGACCGCGCTCAACTTCCTGGTCACGATCATCACGATGCGCGCGCCTGGCATGACGTTCTGGCGCATGCCGCTGCTCGTGTGGGCGAACTTCACGACGTCGCTGCTGGTCGTGATCGCGACCCCGTTCATCGCCGGCTCGCAGTTCTTCGTGATGTTCGACCGCGTGCTGCACACGAACTTCTTCGAGTCGAGCGGCGGCGGCTACGTGCTCGGCTACCAGCACATCTTCTGGTTCTACTCGCACCCGGCCGTCTACATCATGATCCTGCCCGGCTTCGGAATCATCAGCGAGATCATCGCGGTGATGAGCCGCAAGCCCGTGTTCGGCTACCGGTTGATGGCGCTCTCGCTGATGGCGATCCTCGTGCTCGGCTTCTCGGTCTGGGCGCACCACATGTTCGTCGCAGGCATGGCCGGCTGGCTGCGCGTCCCGATGATGGTCACCTCCATGGTGATCGCCGTCCCGACGGGGGTGAAGGTGTTCTCGTGGCTCGCGACGATGTGGAACGGGCGCATCCGCTTCACGACGCCCATGTTGTTCGCGACGGGCTTCATCGCGATGTTCGTCCTCGGCGGCCTCTCCGGCATCTACCTCGCAGCAGTGCCGATCGACATCCACGCAAGCGACACGTACTTCATCGTCGCGCACATCCACTACGTGCTCTTCGGCGGCTCGGTCTTCACGATCTTCGCCGGCATCTACTACTGGTTCCCGAAGATGACGGGGCGCATGTACGACGAGCGCCTCGGCAAGCTGCACTTCTGGCTGACGTTCGTCGGGTTCAACCTGACGTTCTTCCCGATGCACTACATCGGGCTGCAGGGGATGCCGCGTCGCGTCGCCGACTACGCGACCCGTTTCGCCGACATCAACCTCTTCATCTCGATCGCGTCGTTCGGGCTCGGAGCCTCCACGCTCGTATTCCTCTACAACATGACGCGCTCGTGGGCACACGGCCCCGCAGCACCCGGTAACCCGTGGCGGTCGTTGACGCTCGAGTGGCAGGTCTCCTCGCCGCCGCCGACCTTCAACTTCGACGAGATCCCGCAGGTCGTCGGCAACCCGTACGAGTACGGCGTTCCCGGCGCGCGGCATGCGATCTTCGGCGCCACCGAGCGCAAGCCCGTGGGTGCCGACCAGGGGAGCCACTGATGCACGTCCTCGTGATCGCGAACGAGACTTCCGCCTCACAGACGTTGCTCGATGCGCTGCGGCAAGAGGTCGGTACCGACGACCGCGTGACCGTCGTCGCCCCGGTCAACGAGCCTAATCAGGGCTATGTCGTTTACGAGGACACCCGGCGGGCGTCCTCCAGCCGAAGGCTCGAGCGGGTGCTGAAGTCGCTGCGCGAGGCGGGCGTCACCGCGCAGGGCTTCGTCGCCGACGCAGGCCCCGTGCAGGCTGCGAAGGATGCGCTCGCCCAGCTCGAGCCACCGGTCGACGAGATCATCGTCTCGACCCACGGCGCCGATCGATCGGGCTGGATGCGCCGCGACGTCGTGCAGGAGATCGAGCGCGCCGCCGGCGGGCTCCCGGTCAAGCACGTCGTCGTCGAGCGAGATGCGGAGGAGGCGACGAACGTGCTCGTCGTCGCGAACCAGACCGTGCTGTCCGACGAGCTGCTCGACCGCATGCGTAAGCGCGCTGCGAAGGGCAAGGCCGCGTTCCTGATCGTCCTCCCGCAGGGCGACGACGAGCAGCACGACGATGCCGACCGCCGGCTGCGGCGCGCCCTCTCCGAGCTACGCGGCGACGGGATCGACGCACACGGTCAGATCGTGCATCCCGACGCGTACACCGCGGCGATGCACGTCGTGAACGACGAGCGCGTCGACGAGATCATCGTCTCCACCTTCCCGGGCGAGAAGAGCGGTTGGCTTCGGCGTGACCTCGTCGGTCGTCTACGCAAGGACACGCGGCGCCCGGTCGATCATGTGATCTCGCCCGTGCGGCAGCAGGTGATGGCATGAACGCGTTCGCCGACTCCCACGACCACATCGCGGACGACCACCATCACGGCCCGCCGCCGATCCACTACAGCTCACGGGTCGCGCCGGCCGTCCTCGGCATGTTCCTGTTCATCGCCTCGGAGATCATGCTCTTCGGCGCGTTCTTCACCGTCTACTTCTTCGACCGTGTCGTCAACCACGGTGTCAACGGCCACTGGCCGCCGGAGGGTTTCCATCGGCCTGCGTTCGTCGCGTTGATCAACACGTTGATCCTGGTCTCCTCGTCGGGGACTATGCACTGGGCCGACAGCTCGGTGAAGAAGGGCAACCGCGCCGGTCTCCAGGCCGGGCTCGTGCTCACCCTCTGTCTCGGCTTCACGTTCCTGATCACGCAGGTGATCGAGTACCACCGGCTCGGGTTCAACACGGGTGACACGTCGTTCGCCGCGACCTTCTTCGGCCTCACCGGCCTGCACGGCGCGCACGTCTTCATCGGACTGATGATCCTGCTCGTGATGACGATCCGCGCCTTCCGCGGCCACTTCTCACCCGAGCATCACCACGGCGTGGAGCTCGGCGGGATCTACTGGCACTTCGTCGACGTGATGTGGATCGTGGTTTACGTCACCGTCTATCTCCTCTAACGTCTTCGCCGGGATATGCGGAACCCAGTCCGCAGCGAGGCTGATGCGTTCCGGTTCGTCTGGCTGACGATCGGCTACTTCGCCCTGATCGTCGCCGCGGCCGCGATCCACGTCTGGGCCGGAGTTGCAGTCTTCGTCCTGTTGACAGCGGCAGGCATCGTCTGGGTGCTCGGCCGGGGCCGGGAGGAGCCGGGAGCGCGCCAGGCTGCCGAGCTGAGCCCCGCCGTCGAGCATCGCATCCTCGTCGTCGCGAACGAGACGGTCGGTGGGCGTGAGTTGCTGGGCGAGCTCTCGGGCCGTGCCGGCACCGCGCAAGCGCGCGTGCTCGTCGTCTGTCCGGCGCTGAACTCGCCGCTGCGCCATTGGGTCTCCGATGAGGACGCCGCGCGGTCAGAGGCGAAGCGGCGTCTCGACGCGAGCCTCGCGTCGATGCGCGAGGCCGTCATCGACGCCCGAGGCGAGATCGGCGACGGCGACCCGATCCAGGCAATCGAGGATGCGCTGCGCACGTTTCGCCCCGACGAGGTGATCATCTCGACGCATCCCGTGGGCCGCTCCCACTGGTTGGAGCGCGGCGTCGTCGAGCGGGCACGCGAGCGCTTTGCAGTCCCGCTCACGCACGTCGTCGTCGATCTCGACCCAGCGCTGCGACGCTGACGGTCGAGGAGGTGGATCCGCTCCCGCTGAGCTCGACGCTCCGGGAGGTGTATCGCTCGGCCCTCGGTGCCGGTGCGTTGTCCGAGGACTGGGCGCAGCACCGGCTGCCGCTCCATGCCGGGCGCGCGGACTTCATCTTCCTCGTGGCGCGCGAGGCCGGCGAGATCTGCGGGTTCGCGTACGGCTACACCGGCGAGCACGGCCAATGGTGGACCGAGAATGTCGCTCGCTCGCTGACCGCCGCACAGCGGGCCGAGTGGCTCGATCCTCCGCACTACGAGATCGTCGAGCTGCACGTCCGGCCAGCCTGGCAGCGGCGTGGCGTCGGGAGCGCGCTGCTCGCCCAGCTCTTGACCCGGCAGCCGCACGACCGGGTGCTCCTGTCGACGCAGACCGGCTCGCGGAAGGCGCGCGGGTTCTACGCGAAGAACGGGTGGGGCGAGCTGGCGAGCGTCGATTTCGGCACCGGCTATCCGCCGTACCTCGTGCTCGGCCGCCGGATCTGAGGCTTGGTGTGCATTTCGGGTGCGTGTGGGGATGGCTCAGGCCAAGCAGGTCGTTCTGGTCGGGCGCTGGGCACAGCGGTGTCTACGTTCTAGCCCGACCAGGGCCGTGCCGGAGCCACCATCCACGCGTGCGCGCAATGCGCATCGAGCCTCTAGGCTTGGTGCGAGCGGAGCGGTCTACTTGCCGGCGACGGAGCTGACGTACCCGGCGACTGCCTGGATCTGGGCGTCCGAGAGCTGGCCCTTGAACGCCGGCATCGCGCCTCCGCCGACCTCGACCTGGTGTGCGACCCTCGCCTTCGCCGGCTTCAGCTGGTCGAGATTCGGACCGACGTTCCCCTTCGCGCCGGCGTCCTTCAGCGTATGGCAGCCGCTGCAGCCGGCCGATGTGAAGATCGCCTTGCCGTCCGGCGCTGCCGACCCGCCGCCCTGTGCGGTGGTCGTCGTCCCGCCGCCGGCAGCCGATCCGCCGGATCCGCCGGCCGGGGCGCTCTTCGACGCGGTGACCCCACAGTTCGGATTGCCGGTGCACTTCGCGATGTAGGTGGCGAGGTCACTCGCATCCTGTCCGCGGACGAGATTCGCGGGCATCGGCTGCTCGGGATAGGCGATCTGGCCGCGGACGACGTCACGAATCGTCTGCTCCGAGAAGCCCTGGGACTTGTCGGAGGAGAACGCGTCGTCGAGATTCGGGCCGACCGCACCCTGTGACTTCGCGTCGGCAAACGTATGACAGCTCGCGCACTGCGTCTTTGGGTCGAGGAAGAGCTGCTTGCCGTGGCTCGCGTCCCCCTGCGTGACGCGGCCGACCGCGCCGCAGCCGGCTGCGCCCAGCGCCGCCACGACGATGAGGAGGGAGAGGAGTGCTCTGTTTCTCAGCGGTCTGTTCAGTGCTACGAGGAGGGTTGAGTGGCGCTGTCGAGCTTGGACACGGCCTCGTCGCGGGTGCCGTAGATCGCAAAGACGCGGTCGAGCCCCGTGATCTCGAAGATCTTCGTGATGTTGCGGTCGCTGCAGACGAGCGAGAGTTGCCCGTCGTTCGTGCGAAGCCGCTTGACGCCGCCGACCAGCACGCCGAGCGTCGTCGAGTCGATGAAGGTCGTCGAGCTGAAGTCGACGATCACGTGCTTGCCGCCCTGACCGATTACCTCGAGCAGCTGCTGCTTGAACTCCGGGGCCGTGTAGAGATCGACCTCCCCCGCCAGCGAGATCACGTAGCTGTCGTCGGAGAGCTGCTCGGTCTTGATGTCGAAATTCATGTCACTCCCCGGTTGGCATGGCGCGGGTCTGCATCGTGCGGAAACCGCGGCGTGAGTCTAACCAGAGGAGGCACCCGCGGCGCTGAGACCTGCCTGGGCCTTGACCGCCTGCAGCAGCTGCCGCACCTGGGGCGCGTCGACATCGGTCGGAGAGAGCTTCAGGAACTTCTGATACGCGGCGATCGCCGATTTGTAGTCGCCGGCTGCGGTTGCCGCCTGGCCGAGCTGGTACTGCACTGTCACGTCGGTCGGGGTCAGGCCCGCGAGCTTCTTGAACGTTGCCTCGGCACTCTGCTGCGCAGCGGTGTACTTGCTGTAGGCCGTCTGCGCCTTCGTCTGGGCCTGCGTCTCGAGCAGCTGAGAG
>JACDGR010000219.1 GCA_013821525.1 Actinomycetota bacterium | reverse complement strand
CTCACGAACGTCGCGCGCCACGCGCAGGCGACCGAGGTTCGGATCAGCCTGATCGACACGGGCGACGTGATCTACCTCCGCATCATCGACAACGGCGTCGGGTTCCAGCCCGCTGACGCTGACGGGGTCGACGGAAGGGCACGCCTCGGATTGACCGGCATGCGCCGACGGCTCGAGATGCTCGACGGGACGTTGACCCTCGAGACGAGACCGGGTGGACCGACCTCGCTCACGGCGGGGATCAAGCGGTGGCGCCCGCCGAGCTCGCCGCCCAGGCTCGCCTCCTAGGCTCACGCGAGAATCCGCCGCCCGAGTCGTCACGTAGCGTGCACACTGGCGGTGTCATCCCAAAAGAAACGGACGACTCCTTGAACCTGGTGTGCAGATGCGCGTTCTGATCGCCGACGACCATCGGCTGATCGCCGAAGGGATCAAGCGGGCTCTCGATGCCGAGGAGGACTTCGAGGTCGTCGCGGAGGCGAGCACCGGCAGCCAGATCCTCCCTCTCGTCAGGCGAACGAATCCCGATCTCGTCCTGCTCGATCTCCGAATGCCAGGCCTCGACGGGCTCTCGGCTCTCGAGCAGATCAAACGCGATCATCCGTCGATCAAGGTGGTCATCCTCTCCGCCTCGACCGAGCCCGCAGTGATCCAGTCGGCGCTCGAGCGCGGCGCCAGCGCGTACGTGATCAAGAGCGTCAACCCGGTCGACTTGCCCTCGACGCTGCGACAGGCGATGGACGGAACCGTGTTCCACGCCGTCGGGCTGCCGCCGAAGGGCCTGCCGTCGGGCGCGACCGAGCTCGGCCTGACGCCGCGCGAGATCGGGATCATCCAGGCGCTCGCCCGAGGGCTGTCGAACCAGGCGATCGGCAAGGAGCTCTTCGTCGCCGAACAGACCGTCAAGTTCCACCTGACGAACATCTACCGCAAGCTCGACGCGGCGAACCGCACCGAGGCAGTGCGTCTCGCGTACCAGCGCGGGATCATCGAGAACCCGCTCTACGAGGACTAGATGGTTGATGCCACGAGGGCGTTGACCGACCGTCACGACGTCACGGTGGTCGGCGCCGGGATCCTCGGTCTTGCGACCGCCCGCGCCCTACTGACCCGTCGTCCCGCCCTCCGCGTGGTCGTGCTCGACAAGGAGCCCGTGGTCGGCCACCACCAGACCGGCCACAACTCGGGCGTCGTCCACTCCGGCGTCTACTACCAGCCAGGCTCGCTGAAAGCCTCGTTGTGCCTGTCGGGCAGGCGTGAGCTGCTGGCCTACGCGGAGCAGAACAACATCCCGGTCGACGTCTGCGGGAAGGTGGTCGTCGCCGTCGACTCCTCCGAGCTCGTTCGGCTCGAAGAGCTGAAGAGGCGCGCGCTCGCGAACGGCGTCTCCGGCCTCGCCGAGCTCGACGGCGCCGGGCTGAGAGAGATCGAGCCGCAGGCGGCGGGCATCCGCGCGCTGCACGTTCCCGGAACGGGCGTGATCGACTACCGGGCTGTCGCACGAGCGCTGGCTCGCGACGTCGAGGAGCTCGGTGGTGAGCTGCGGCTCGGCCGAGCGGTCATCGGCTTCGACACGACAGCTCGAGCGACCGTCGTTCAGACGGCGGAGGAGGCGATCGAGACCGGGCACGTCATCACCTGCGCCGGTTTGCAATCCGACCGGCTCGCGCGTCTGAGCGGGGCCGATCCCGGCGTGCGCATCGTGCCGTTCCGTGGTGACTACTACACGCTCCGACCGGAGAGCTCACACCTCGTCCGCGGTCTGCTCTACCCCGTTCCCGATCCAGCGTTTCCGTTTCTCGGAGTCCATTTCACGAAGCGGATCGACGGGAGCATCCTTGCCGGCCCGAACGCCGTGCTCGCGCTCGCTCGCGAGCGCTACCGCAGGCTCGCCCTCGTTCCCCGCGACGCGCTCTCGGCACTCGGCTACTCCGGCGTCCTGCGGTTCGGACGTCGCCACCTTGGCATGGCCGCCGGGGAGCTGTGGCGCGACCTGTCGAAGCGCGCTTTCGTCGCCGAGCTTCGACGCTACCTCCCCGCCGTCGAAGCCCGGCACCTGAGCTTCGGCCCGACCGGCATCCGCGCGCAGGCGATGACTCCGGCAGGCGGCCTGATCGACGATTTCCTGATCGTCGGCGGCCCCCGCACGATGCATGTCGTGAACGCACCGTCGCCGGGAGCGACCGCAGCCCTCGCGATCGGCGCGGAGCTTGCGGAACGTGCGATTCGCGACCTGCTCTGACCGTCACTCGGCGCCGCGCGCGGGCTGTGACCACGCGATGCGCGCGAGGACGGCGCTCAGCACGAAGGCAAGGCCGAAGAACGCGACGGAGGGGTAGAGCCAGTGATCGACACGCGCGGGGTACACGAGCGCGTTCGCGGCCGTCGCGGCCATCACCGCGCAGCCGATTACCGCCTGTCCGTGGCGCGACCGGACGAGCAGCGCTGCGGCAATCACGAAACACGCCTCGATCTCGACTGCGAATTGCGGACTGAAGATGCGGTTCGTCAGCAGAAACGAGGCGGGCGCAAGGGCCGCGACTGCCACCGCGGGCCGCAGGCGGCCTCGCACGTGCACGGCGATCATCAGCGCGCCGAGCACGACTGCGAGCTGAATCGCGATCGCGAGCGTGTTCGCCCAGTGCGGCGTCTCCGCCGACTCCCAGATGTGACCGGTCGCCCGGTCGATCTGCGCCAGCCCCAGCAGATGGAGCGGCGGATAGATGAACGACTCGGCCGTAACGGTGCGCGGGCCCTGCGCAGCATAGGCGTGCAGCACCGCGCCCGGCGCGGCGGCCAGAAACGGAACGTTGAACGCCGCGAGCGCAACTAGAAAGCCCCCGCTGTGGCGTAGTCCCTCGCGCACGCGACGGGACGAGAAGAGCCAGATCGCCAGGCTCAGGCACGCGAGCGCCGGAATCCATTTGAGTGCAGCGCCCACTCCGAGGCACACGCCCGCGAGACCGAAACGGCGCCGCTCGGCGAGGAGAAGTCCGGCTGCGAGCAGCGCAGTCGGTGCCAGGTCATAACGCAGGAGCCAGAAGTACGCGTTCGCCGGCCAGAACGCGACGACCGCTGCGAACCACAGGGCGGTTCGCGAACGGATGCCGCAGATCGACGCCACGAGCCCAGCCTGGAACCCGGCCATCACGATCCCGTTCGAGGTCCGAGCAGACCCACCGCCGAGCAGGTTGTCGAGCGCGAAGACGAGGACGCCGCCCGGCGGGTACTCGGATCGCGGGTAGGTGCCGTCGAGCAGCTTGTGCCCCTGCTGCGTGTAGACGTCGTTGACGTCCGTGTCCCCCAGGGAGCCGACGTGGTGACGCACCGCAACGAGCGCCAGCTGGAACACGACCGCCGCGATGATCAGGTCGCGACCGCGCAGCTCGTCCTGGCGGCGCCAGGCGACGCCGAGTGCCACGGCCATCGCAGCGACCTCGACACAGAGCCACGGGCCTGACGCAGCGCTCGGCGAGCGCCGCAACCACTCTGCGCCGAGCACGGCCCCCGCGCCCGCCGCGAGTGCGAGGAGCACAGGCGGAGCTTTGCTCACACCAGCCTTGATCACACCGGCGTTGGTCAAGCCAGACGGCCGTAGAGCTCCAACAGCCGCGCGGCGATCGCGGGGCGTGACGAACCGAGTGCCCGTTCGCGCAACGTTCCGTCGCGCGGTGCGTCGAGGGCGAGCTCGACCGCGGACGCGAGCCTCGCAGGATCCGCCGCTACGACCGCGCACCCCGGCAGGCCGGAGAGCGTCTCCGCGACATCACCCACCGAAACCGAGACGACAGGTGTGTCGCATGCGAGCGCCTCCCGCACGGTGACGGGCGAGCCCTCGTGCGCAGAGGTCAGGAGGAGTGCGTCGACGGCATTCAGGAGGAGACGAGCCTCGTCGCGCGAGTAGCCCTCGAACGGCAGCCCCTCGACCTCGAGCCCGGCAATCGCCGCCGCGAACAGGTCGTAGCGCTTGATCGCGTTCGAACGTCCTGCGGGAAAGAGCACGTAGCGTCGCGCCGGGTCGAGACCGAGCGTCTCACGCGCCTCACTACGCGGCATCGGCCTGAAGTGATCCGTGTCGACGCCCATCGGAATCACCGCCGCATCCGGTCTGCGGATCAGCTCGGCGATCTCCCGGCTGACGGCGACCGGCGTCGAGTTCCGTGCCGCGATCCGCGAGAGGCGCCGCTGCCACGGAACGTGGGCGTCGCTCCCGTGGAAGGTGGTGACCGTCGGCACGGCGCGCTCGGCCTGCGCGACGAATCCGGTCAGGCCATAGTGGGCGTGCACGAGGTCCGGCTGCTCCGCGGCGACGCGGCGGCGGAGCTCCCTGGCGGCGGTCAGGTAGGCGCCCCGTGCACCTCTGGCATCGAATTCGAGCACGCTCACGTGGGCTCCGGCGGCTCGGAGGTCGTCAACCTGGGCGGCCACGAACGTGCCGTAGGGGTCGCCGGGCGAGGGCCACATGTTGGTGAAGACGAGGACGTTCACGATTTATTCATCTTGCCACTGGCAGTTGTGGCAATTCGGGTCTATTCTCAGCCGGCACACGTACGTCAGGCAGGGGGGAAGTGGGAGATGCGGCGTAACTCGGCTCAGACGGAGGGAGCGATTTTGGCTTCCCGGCTTCCGCGTGCCCGGGCAGCGACGTTCGCCTCTCTCGTCTGTGCGCTGATCGCCATCTTCGGCGCGAACGCCCACTCGGCTGTCGCCAGCACGCTGCCGATCGGGTTCAAGGACACGGTGGCGATCGGCGGCCTGAACAACCCGACGACCTTCCGCTTCGCGCCCGACGGCCGCATCTTCGTGGCCGAGAAGAGCGGGATGATCCTCGAGTACGACAGCCTCACCGACCCGACGCCGACGGTGTTCGCCGACCTGCGCACCGAGGTGCACAACTTCTGGGACCGCGGTCTCCTCGGGATGGTTCTCGATCCGCAGTTCCCGACCCGGCCTTATATCTATGTCCTCTACACCTACGACGCGCCGATCGGGGGCACCGCTCCCACCTGGGGCGTCGCCGGGCAGGACTCCGACGGTTGCGCGACTCCTCCCGGTGCGACGCAGGACGGCTGCGTCGTCAGCGGTCGCCTTGCGCGGCTGACCGCAAACGGGAACACCATGGTGCCCGGGTCGGAGAACGTGATCATCAACGACTGGTGCCAGCAGTTCCCGAGCCACTCGATCGGCGACCTGCAGTTCGGCGCTGACGGGTACCTCTACGCGAGCGGCGGCGATGGGGCGAGCTTCCTCTACGCCGACTGGGGCCAGGCGGGGAATCCCGTCAACCCGTGCGGTGACCCGCCGACCGGAGTCGGAGGCACGCAGACGCCGCCGACCGCGGAGGGCGGAGCCCTGCGCTCCCAGGACGTGCGAACCCCGTCCGACCCGACCGATCTGAACGGCTCGGTGATCCGCATCGACCCGAACACCGGTGCGGGGGTGCCGACGAACCCGCTGTCGTTCAGCTCCGATGCGAACGCGCGCCGGATCGTGGCCGACGGGTTCCGGAATCCCTTCCGCTTCGTGATGCGCCCCGGCACGAACGATCTCTGGCTCGGTGACGTCGGCTGGAACGACTACGAGGAGATCAACCACGTCGACACCTCGACTCCGACCGTCCAGGATTTCGGCTGGCCCTGCTACGAAGGCCCGTTCCCGCAGGCTGGATACCAGTCCGCGGGCCTCAACATCTGCAACAATCTGACCTCGGACCAGGTGACCCCACCCGTGCGGTTCTACTCGCACAACTCGACTGTCGTCCCTGGCGAGAACTGCGCGCCCGGCAGCTCGTCGATCACCGGCCTCAACTTCTACAGCGGCACCTCGTACCCGGCCGGCTACTCGAAGGCGCTCTTCTTTGCGGACTACTCGCGCAACTGCATCTGGGCGATGGCGGCAGGCGCTGATGGACTGCCCGATCCGTCGCAGGTGACGACGTTCGAGACGGGCGCAGGCGCGCCGATCGACCTCGTGACCGGGCCGAACGGCGACATGTTCTACGCCGACTTCACCGGCGGCGCGATCCACCGGATCACGTACTCGACGCCGCCGACGAGCAACTGCCCCGCGGGCCAGTACTCAGCCGACTACTTCTCGAACATGACCCTCTCCGGCACGCCGACGCTGTCG
>JACDGR010000218.1 GCA_013821525.1 Actinomycetota bacterium | reverse complement strand
CCGACGAGAACAACGCCACCGCTCCCGCCGCAAAGACCGTCGCGACGTCGGCGACGGCGACCAATACACCCGCGCTGAGCGGCCCGAGCAACGTGCCAAGACTCTCGATCGTCGAGGTCGCACCGTTCGCGGCGATCAACTCCTTTGCGCTCCGCGCAAGCGAAGGGAGCAGCGCCGCAAGCGTGGGCCGAAACAGCGTCGAACAAACCCCGACGGCTGCCGCGGCGCCGAACACGAGGATGCGATTCCCGATCAGAACACCGACGGCCGAGACCGCCAGCGCTGCACCTCCGCCAAGCGCAAGCCACAGCAAGAAGCGCTCTCGCCGAAAGCGGTCGGTGAGTGATGACGCGATCGGTGCGATCACAGCAGCCGGCAGCAAGCGCACGACCCCTGCGACGCCAACCGACGTTGACCCGCCGTGGCGGTACGCGAACACGCCGAGCGCTACAAAGTGAGCCCACTCCGCCGCGATCGTCGCGCCCCACGCAAGTTCCGCACGCCGGATGTCCCCGTTCGAAAGAGCAACACCCAGCGACGACGCCACGCGACTGACCTGACGCATCTGCGTGTCAGCCCGTACAACGGGTGGGACGGAGGTTGCCTACGCCCGCGGGCGACGGCTGCGAGAGCTCGCCAAGCACCGATTGATTCTGCACCAACAACATGCGCAGATCGCAGCCACGTAGAGGAGGCTCGGGCGGGTTCGGCTGGTGCCCGAGGTGGGGTCACTCCGCCGCGAAAATCGGGACGACCTATAGTCCGGCCTACGGGGGTCGGGTGCGGCGGGCAAGCTCTGCCGCTTTGGCCTTAAATCGGGGAGTAGAGGAGACTTACGAGTGAAGACGAGCAGATTCTTGATGCCGTTGTTCGCCGCCATCCTTGTCGGCGCCGTCTGGGTTTCGGCCGCGGCGGCGGACACGCGAACGATCTCCAGTAGCGGTACTGCGCACCTTGCGCCTGCCGCCCTTGGTCAAGACGCGATCCAGCAACCTGAATTCTTGCAGCAAGAGGAAGAGGCCAATGGCACGCCGTTTCCGAACAAGCCGTTGGGACGCCAGAAGAAGCTCTTTCCCGGCCAGACGCTCCCGGCGCCGAGCATCGCTTCGAGTGGTGTTGCCGCTGCCGCTGCGGGCTTCGACGGGCTGAACTTCCGCCAGCAGCGCCTCGCCAACGGGGGCAATCAGTTCTCTGTCGAGCCTCCGGATCAGGCGCTCTGTGTCGGTAACGGGTTCGTCGTCGAGGCGGTGAACACCGTCCTGCGCGTCTACTCTGCCACCGGCACGGCGTTGACCGGTGTTCAGGACCTGAACACCTTCTATGGCTACCCGCCCCAGATCGACCGGGCGACCGGCGTCCAGGGCGCGTTCATCACGGATCCGGTCTGCTATTTCGATCCGGAGCACTCCCGTTTCGTTCTCGTCGTCTTGACGCTGGACGTCAACGACGCGGGCGATAACACCGGCGGCAACCATCTCGACGTTGCGGTCAGTAACACCGGCGACCCGACCGGGACCTGGTCGATCTACAAGATCCAGGTCGCCGACGACGGAAGCGCGGGCACGCCGAAGCATCACAACTGCCCGTGCATCGGCGACTATCCGCACATCGGCGCTGACGCGAACGGCGTCTACCTGACGACAAACGAATATTCGTTCTTCGGTACGGGCTTCAACGGTTCGCAGCTCTACGCGCTGCCGAAAGCCCAGCTGTACTCCGGCGGTTCTCTGAACGTGACGCAGATCGAGAACACGCGGGTGAGCGGCTCACCCGGCTTCACGCTTGCGCCCGCAACGTCGAATCCCGGCGACTACGACCAGGCAGGGAACGGAACCGAGTGGTTCCTCTCGACGGTTGCAGGCGACGGCTCCGAGACCGGAAATCCGACGGGCTCGGCGAACAAGATCGTCGCGTGGGCTCTGCGGAACACCGCCAGCCTCGCGGACAAGAACCCGAAGCCGCGGCTCGACTCGGTGATCGCCGACAGCGAGTCGTACGTCTTTCCCCCCGCTTCCAACCAGAAGCCGGGACCGTTCCCACTCGGGCAGTGCCTGAACGACACGTCGAACCTGTTCGGCCCCGGTCTCGGCTGCTGGGCCTTGCTCGTCGACGCGCAGCCTGCCTCGCCCGAGGTCGAGTCGAGCCCCGACAGCTCAGACACTCGCGAATTCCAGGTCTGGTACCGGCAGGGGCATCTTTACGGCTCTGCGGGCACCGGAGTAAATGTGAGCGGTGACAACACCACTCGTGCAGGAGTCGCGTGGTGGGAAGTCGTGCCGACCCAACGCATCACCGGGGCGGCAGCCCATCTGAGTGCCGCGATCGTGCACCAGGGCTATATCGGCGTGGCGGGGAACAACGTCACCTATCCCGCTTGGGCAGTACGCGCCTCGGATGGGAAGGGCGTGATGGCGTTCACCGTCATGGGCAACGACCACTATCCAAGCGCGGGTTACGCGGTCTACGACAGCTCAACCGGGACGTTCGGCAACGTGACGATTGCTGCCGAGGGACTCGGTCCGGATGACGGATTCACCGGTTACAAGGCGCTCGTCGGCGACCCGCCGCGCCCGCGTTGGGGCGATTACGGCGCCGCCGTCACCGATGGTGATTCCGTCTGGATCGCCTCGGAGTACATCGCACAGACATGCACGCTCGCGCAGTGGCTGACGGCTCCGATCGGGAGCTGCGGCGGCACGCGTGCGACGCTCGGCAACTGGGCGACGCACATCACCAAAGTCACTCCGTAATTGCTCGTCGGATGGGAGGGCGTCTACGGGCGCCCTCCCATCTCCTTCTTTCAGCGGCACGGTGCTGTGCTAGCGAGGTTGCGTAACAACGAGCCGTGCGCGTGCGCTACTCGTTCGGCGGCGCATCTCGACGAGCCGAGTGCGCAGCTCAACCAACTGCGGAGCGGTCACCTCATCCGGGAACGCGCGGTGGTGGTGCTGGAGCATCAGCAGGCGCTGCTCGAGGTTGTCCTCGCACGCCTCACACTGCGCGATCTCGAGACGGAGATCCGCGACATCCGGGGAGGTGTCTGTCATCTCCACGCCTACAGCTTCGACGCCGGTGCCGAAAACCTTTAGCCGCAGCCGCTCACGGGTTGGACGTTGCCCGAAACGGGTATCTCAGCGGCAGACGACAAATCAGGAGGCATTTGATGGCTGATGAGAAAAATGGCGATCTGGGCGACGCGCTCAGTCGTGATTGGGAGCAGACGAAGTCTGATCTGCCGGGCCTCGACGGCAAGGATCTCGACCAGGACGTGGATGACACGGTCAAGCAGGCTGCTGGCAAGGAATCAGCGCCGCCCGAGGGCGAGCCGAACAGCGACTAACCGCAGAAGCGATCGACTACGCCGCGGACGGATCGAGTAACGTCGAGGGTGCGGCTTCGGAGGAGCTCGCGGGGGCCTGAATTGACGGCCAGGTACCCCGCGGCCTCCGCAAATGCGCCTCGCGGCGCCCTGCGGGAGCGGGCCTATTTGGACGAGCGCCGTCGGGCCGATCTGCGCCGTGTTCGCGATATGTTCGGTTGTCCCGCGGCGCTCCTCTTCCTGCTCGGACAATCGCCCCAAAAACGAGGTGCCGTCGACCAGGAGGTCGTTTCTAGTCGCTAGGCGTCGCGGGCTCCGGAGCATGATCTTCGCGACTTCTCACAGCGGCCTCGAAGGCTACCTCTCCGCTTGATTTAGAGTATAGCACACTAGACAGTTTGCAAAATTCGTCGTAGTTCCGAGACCCGAGACGGACGGAGGATCGTGTGAACGCGATGGAGAACCACGAGGTACCGGCTGAGAAGATGTTCCTCACCGAGGATGAGCCGCACAGCCCGGAATCTGGCGCCGAACCCCCCAACCGCTGTGGGTCGCCTGCTCTATTCCGATTTCGATCCGCCTCGTCTCTTCACGCCGAACATGAGGTGGTGGGGACGGCAGCAGCAGGGAACGCGGGAAGTGGTCAACGCTGCTCGCCGTAGCCGCTTGTCTTGTTTTGAGCGAGGTGGGTACCGGTTGCCTTGTGTCTTTTCGTAGACGGGCTGCGGGTCGAATCTGCCTAGCCTTAGCGACAGTCGGTCGCGCTCGCGACGTCGATGACGCATAACCCGACGTCTTGGGGGGCTGGCCGGCCGCGACCCGCAGGGGTCGATTGGGGCTTCGGGCACTTCACAGGACAGCATGCGCTCAAATCGTGGTTGAGCAGGCGCGGCATCCGGTACGGCGACTGGGTGGGCCGCCATCCGCGTGCCTACTACCTGATGACGCACGCGCCGCGCCGCGCCGCGCTCCGGCCAAGTCAACCTCGGTATCAACACCGAAGACAGCGAAAGGACATCCTGGGAACAGCGGCCGCCCCGGCACAAACCGTCGCGTAGGGAAACCGGCGGGGATCGGAGGCTCGGGCGACGCCAAGTGGGTGGGCGGCGCAGAGTTCGCGCCGGACGGCGTACTTCTTCGGTGAGATCGCCCTGCTTCGCGACGTCTCGCGCACCGCCACGGCCGTGACTGAAATCGACACGAGACCCTGCGCGCTGGAGCGCGACGAATCCTCTCGGCGGTAACCGGGCATTCGCGCGGTCACACACGGGCGCTTGCGATCACAACTGCGCGGCTGGCCAGGCTTAGCGATGTCAACGCTCATGTTTATGAGCCCTCGTGATGAGCCCTTGGGGCGGAACGCGACGCGCGGATCTACCTGATGGCCAGGGCCAGGGCCAAGCCGAGGGCGATGGAAACTCCCACGGCCGCTGTAGTCAGACGAAGCTTAGGGCCCCAGCGAGCCGTCGGTCCCAGATCGATTGCGCGTCGCCGCTTTCCACAATGTAAAAAAGATCTCCGATCCCCGGCGTGGAGGACGATCTGACAGCGGTCGACGTCAGGTCGGATCAGATGGTCTGCATCCGCTGCTGCGCCAAGCGCACCAAGTAGGCCGCCAACCGATTGCTGCTGTCAGGTAAACAACGCCGGCGGGGCCGCGGTGTAGCACCTCGTAGGAAGTGACAACGAGCAAGACGTTCAAACACCTTCGGACAAATGTCTAAGCCGCGATCAGCCGCCGACGGTCGAATTCAGCCCGGATCGAGCGCCACCTTGGTCAGCGGGCCGATCCGCCGGGTATCGCTATTCCTGGAATTACCGCTTAGGGTGAGTACTTGCTGGCTCCTGCGCCTCGTCTCTCGGTCGTCGTCCTCGCGGATCGCTTTCAAACGATCGAGCGGGTGGTCAAGCATCTCGGCGCGCAGACCGTGGCAGCCGAGATCGAGCTCGTCGTCGGGTGTTCCTCCGAGCACGCACTCGAGTTGCCCGCCCACGCGACTCAGGCACTGTCGGGCGTCACCGTTATCGAAACCCCGCTCCTTCCGATGGGGACGGCGCGTGCCGCCGCTGTCCGAGCGGCGCGCGGAACGGTCGTCGTGCTCGGCGAGACGCATGCCTTTCCGGCCCCGGACTGGGCGGAGCTGCTCCTACGCGCGCACGACAGCGCGGAGGGTGTGGCACCCGCGCTCGAGAACGCCAACCCGAAGAGCGCACTCAGCTGGGCGGGCTTCCTCATGGACTACGGTCGGTGGCTTGCAGACCCGCGAGAAGAAGACCACGAGCTCTCCGGCCTGCCGGCGTACAACGGTTCCTGGAACCGCGACGCACTGATCGCCTGCGGGGATCGCCTGGTCGACCTGCTGCACCCGGGCGCGCCGCTCGAAGCGGCTCTCGGCGCGCGGGGCGCGCGCTTCTCGCACGAGCCCGCTGCGCGGATCGCTCATCTCAACGTCTCGTCACCCTCGGCGTGGGCGCGCGAGCGTTACCTCGGAGGTGCGCTGTTCGCCGCCCACCGCAGCTCGCGTTGGTCGCGCGCGCGCCGGGTTCTGTATGCCGGTGGCTCGGTGCTCGTGCCGTTCATCCGTCTCGTTCGAACGCGTCCCGCCCTTCGGCAGGCCGGCCGTGCGCGGCGGCTGCCGCTCGCGACGCTGCCGGCGGTGGCGCTTGGGTGCGTGCTCTGGGCGGTGGGAGAGGCGGTCGGGTACGTCGCCCCGGCCGCCGGTGCCGAAGCGCAGATGCTCGAGTACGAGCTGCATAAGGAGCGGTACGCATGAGCGCGCCCCAGGTCTCCTATGTGCTCGCAACCGACCGCTTCGAGAC
>JACDGR010000217.1 GCA_013821525.1 Actinomycetota bacterium | reverse complement strand
GCGGGCTTGATCTCCTACCCGCCCGACCCTGTATATGCGGCGGCCAAGCACGGTGTCATCGGGTTCGTGAGGGCGATGGCGCCTCGACTCAGTGGCGAGCAGATCACTGTTAACGCAGTCTGCCCTGGCCTCACCGATACAGGGATGCTGCCGGCGAGCGGCCGGGAGGCGATCGCGCGCGAGAGGTACCCGCTGTTGAGCGCGGCCGATGTTGCGTCCGTGGTCGTCGGGCTCCTCACTGGCAGCGGCACAGGTCAAGCGCTCGTCTGTCAGCCAGGTCGGGAAGCCGTTAGCTACCGCTTCCGCAACGTACCCGGGCCAGCGTCCGGTCAAGCGCCGCCCGCAACTCTTTCAAAGAACGGCTGGGTTTGAGCGGAACTCCGCGGCTTTTCTCGACGATCTCCGGGATCGACAACGAGCCGCTCGCAACCCCTGACTCGGTCGGGATCGACTACGACCGGGATCTCGGTTATCCGGGGGTGCATCCGTTCACCCGTGGTGTGTATCCGTCGATGTATCGGGGCCGGTTGTGGACGATGCGTCAGTTCGCGGGGTTCGGGACGGCGCAGGAGACGAACGAGCGGTTCCGTTATTTGTTGGAGCATGGGCAGACGGGTTTGTCGACGGCGTTCGATATGCCGACGTTGATGGGGTATGACTCGGATCACGCGCGCTCTGAGGGCGAGGTGGGCCGGGAGGGCGTGGCGATCGATTCGCTGGAGGATGTGGAGACGCTGTTTTCGGGGATCCCGTTGGGTGAGGTCTCGACGTCGATGACGATCAACTCGCCGGCAGCGATCTTGCTTGCGTTTTACCTCTGCGTAGGCGAGGAGCAGGGTGTGACGCGCGACCGTCTACGCGGGACGATCCAGACGGACATCTTGAAGGAGTACATCGCGCAGAAGGAGTACATATTTCCTCCGGAGCCAAGCATGCGTTTGGTGACGGACATGGTCGAGTTCTGTGCGCAGGAGATGCCGTTGTGGCATCCGATCTCGATCAGCGGCTATCACATCCGTGAGGCCGGGTCGACTGCGGCGCAGGAGCTCGCGTTCACGCTGGCGGATGGGTTCACCTATGTGGAGTGGGCGATCGAGCGTGGTCTCGACGTCGACGAGTTCGCGCCGCGTCTGTCGTTCTTCTTCAACGCGCATCTCGATTTCTTCGAGGAGATCGCGAAGTACCGTGCAGCCCGGCGGATCTGGGCGAACCTGATGCGCGACAAGTACGGCGCGAAGAACCCGAAGTCGTGGCTGATGCGTTTCCACACGCAGACGGCGGGTGTGTCGCTGACGGCGCAGCAGCCAGAGGTGAACATCGTGCGCACGGCGATCGAGGCGCTGGCCGCCGTGCTCGGCGGGACGCAGTCACTCCACACGAACTCCTATGACGAGGCGCTCGCGCTGCCGACCGAGGATGCGGTCCGGATCGCGCTGCGCACTCAGCAGGTGATCGCGCACGAGACCGGTGTCGTGAACACGATCGACCCGCTCGGCGGCTCCTACTACCTCGAGCAGCTGACGAACGAGCTCGAGCGTCAGGCGTACGAGTACTTCGACCGGATCGAGCAGCTCGGCGGTGTTGTCGCCGCGATCAAGGACAACTTCTTCCAACGGGAGATCGCCGAAGCGTCGTTCCGCTATCAGGGCGAGGTCGAGGCAGGACAGCGGATCGTGGTCGGCGTCAACCGGTACGGCATCGACGACGAGCAACAGATCCCGATCCTCAAGGTCGACCCGAAGCTCGAGCAGGAGCAGATCGACCGGGTGCAGGCTCTCCGTGACCGCCGCGACTCCGCGACGGTCGAGGCAGAACTCGCCCGGCTGAAGGACGACGCAGCCCAGGAGGGCCGCAATCTGATGCACCCGATCATCGACGCCTCACGCGCCTACGTGACGATGGGCGAGATGTGCGACGCGTTCCGCGAGGTCTGGGGAACCTGGCGCGAAACACCAGTTTTCTAGCGGCGGCCTTCGCGGGTCGCGTTAACAGTCACTCAACAGATTCCGCCTAACGACCCGGCCGCGGGTGCGTCTACTCTGGCTATGAACATGAGCGCCGACTCCGTCATCCCCCGCGCAGGTCGCAGGCCCGCCTGGCGTAAGTACCTGCCGTGGATCGCGGTCGGTGCGGTCGTGCTGGCGATTCTGATCTTCGCCGGGGTCAAGTACTCGAATACCGGCCACTCGGCAAACACGCCGCTTACGAACGTCCCGGCGGACGACCGATCGGCTGTTCCGTCGACGATCAAGCTCGAGACTGGCGCGACGCTCGTTGCGCGCCAGTTCATCAAGACGGCGGTTGCTCGCAAGAATCTCGATAGCGCGTACTCGATCGTCACGCAGCAGATCCGCCAGGGGCAGTCGCTGAAGTCGTGGCGCACGGGGAACATCGCCGTCATCCCGTATCCGGTGGCCGACCTCAAGTACGCGCCGATGAAGATCGACTTCTCGTATCCCAAGGAAGCGCAGATCGAGATCGCCCTGCTGCCGAAGGCCGGTACGAAGGCGAAGAGCCAGCTGTTCCTGATGGATCTCGTCAAGCGCGACGGGAAGTGGCTCGTCAACTCCTGGGTGCCGCGCTCGACCCCGCCGGTACCGAGCGGCTCTTCGAACAACGGCGCCGGCGGCTAGCACCGCAGATGGACTCGGACGGCCGGCGGTGAGAGCGTGAAAGGTCGCTTGTCGTCACCGCGGCTTCGCCGACGCCTCCTCTGGTACGCCGGATCCGCGTGTGTGGCGAGCGTCGTGGTCGTCGGGTCGATCAAGATCGGCAACACGGGGAAGTCGAACGACACACCGCTCGTCGACAAGCCGGCCTGGGTCTACCACGAGCCCGCGCGCTTGCGACTGACGCCGGCAGACCGTAAGGAGCTCTTCGCGCGGGCGAGCCTCTTCATCAAGACCGCCGTCGCGCGAAAGCGCCTCGATGCAGCGTGGCTGATGCTCGGGCCCGAGATGCGGGCGGGGCAGACGCGTAAGTCGTGGGACACGGGAACCAACAACGTGATCCCGTTTCCCGCCGTCGGCATCGCGAACTGGGACGTCCTCTACGCGTATCGCAACGATGTCGCGATCGACCTGGCGGTCGTCGGCGCCCGCTCGAGCGACTGGGCCGGCAAGACGTTCACGATCGAGCTCAAGCGTTACGGCAAGCATCCGCATAACTGGCTCGTGGCGTCCTGGGTGCCGAAGGGGATCGGGGGCTCACGCCAGGTGAAGAGCCTCGCGCAGCTGCCTCCGCCGCCACCGCCGAAGGCCCCGCTCTCGGCCAGGTGGCTGCTCGCACCACTCTCGATCTTCGGGTTGCTGCTCCTCAGCCTGATCGCCTTCGGGCTACGTTCGACGATCCGGGCACGGCGTGCCGCGAAGCGGTATGCGCAGGCTCTCGGTTACAGCTCGACCTCGAGCCCTTCGTAGACCAGTTCCTCGAGCGGATGCTCGACGCTCCGATGCGTCAGCAACAGCCTCCGTGCTCCGGCCCTTCGGGCCGCGTCGCGCGCCTCAGCTTCGGTCAGGTGCCCGTGCGGGTCCTGCTCGGGCTCGAGCAGGGTCGCCTCGCAGAGAAACACGTCCGCAGCGCGGGCTAGCTCCTCGAGCACCGGTGAGGGGCCAGAATCCGCCGAGTACGCGAGCGCCGAGCCTTCATGCTCGATCCGGAATCCCCAGGTCGGCTCGTCGTAGTGGGGCACGCGCCGCGGCAGCACGCGCACACCCGCAGCGTCGAAAGGAATCCCTTCTGCGTACTCGCGGATCGAGAACGCGCGATCCCAATGCGCGCCGCGCGAGAGGAGCTCGAGTCGCTGACGGCCGTCGGGTGGGAGCCACAGTTCAGGCCCGGGCGTCCCTTTGACCGGGCCGAGCAGGTGACCCCACAACCAGGGCACCAGGTCGCCGCAGTGATCGAGGTGAAAATGCGAGATCGCGATCGCCGCCACCCGCGGCCAGGCCTCGACTTTCCGGAGGCGGGCAAGCACGCCGGGGCCGCAGTCGAGCAGCAGTCGGCCGCCCTCGCTCGAGACGAGGTAGCCGGAATGCGCGCCGCCCGGGTTCGGCCACGCAGGAGAGCCGCCAACGACGGTCAGCTTCACGTTTCTATACTGACCGACGGTGGCAGCCAAGATCAGAGTAGTGATCGCGAAGCCCGGTCTCGACGGGCACGATCGAGGGGCAAAGATCATCGCGCGGGCGCTCCGCGACGCAGGCATGGAGGTGATCTACACCGGTCTCCACCAGACGCCCGAGCAGATCGTCGAGACCGCGATCCAGGAAGATGCCGACGCGGTGGGAATCTCGATTCTCTCCGGCGCCCACATGACACTCGTGCCGCGCATCCTCGAGTTGCTGCGTGCGCAGGGTGCCGAGGATCTGCTCGTCGTCGTCGGCGGAACGATACCGAATGACGACGTCGCGGAGCTGACGAAGCAGGGCGTCGCAGCGGTCTTCACGCCGGGCGCACCGACGAGCGAGATCGTCGACTTCCTGCGCTCGCGCGTTCCCGTCTAGCGAAACTTGTCGAGCGTCAGCGCGCCGGGCGCGCCGGTGATCGCGTCGAGCGTGCCGGGCGCGGGAAGCGTCCACACGGTGATCTTCGTCCCGGGTAGGAGGCCGGTCGCGACTGCGGTCGGGTCGGAGACGGTCAGCGAGATCGGTCGGTTGACCTTGACCTGCTTCAGGTGCGAGGGCCAGGCGGCGAGCGACTGCACGTTGAGCGTCAGCTCGCCTGTGTCCAGTGCCACGAGAGTGCCGGTGAGCTTCAGCGTGAACGTCGAGCCAGCGGGTGGTGCAACGACGAGCAGGTGCGCTGCCTTGTTCAGGAACGGGAACGGATCGGTTGCGGCCCTACCCTTCGGGTGAACCTCGAAATGGAGGTGGGGGTGGATACCGTTCGCGTCGCCCGAGTCTCCGACGTACCCGATCTGCTGCCCCGCATCGACGTGCGCGCCGTCGGCTACCGCGTAAGCCGTTCCTTTTACGCACGTACCCTTGTTGTCGTTCACGGCCGTCAGGTCGTTGTTCAGGTCGATGTACTCGTACATCGTTCCGCTCGCGCCGTACAGGTAGAGCATGCAACCGGCGCTCGCTGAGGTCGTCCAGTACTTGACGGTTCCCGCTTCGACGGCGACGGCGGGTGCGCGCTTGTCGGCCAGCAGGTCGTTTCCCTCGTGTCGCAGCGCGCCGCGTGGATCGCCGAAGTCGTCCTGGTACGCGACCGTCCCGACGACGGGGAAGATCAGTGGAGGGACGCCACTGCGAGCCGCGTGCACCCCGGCGGCGCAAGCACAGGCGCCGATGGCGACGGCGAGGAGCAGTGACATGCGCCGCATGGAGGCACGGTAGCGGCCTGTTCGCCCGATGCCAACTCGTAGGTCGTGGATAGAGTCACGGCCGCATGAAGATCGCCGTATGCGTGAAAGCAGTGCCGGACGCAGCCGCGGGTCGTCGGATCGACCCGTCGACGAACCGGCTCGATCGTTCCGGCGAGCTCACGATCTCCGACTGGGACACGTATCCCATCGAGGAAGCGTTGAAGCTGAAGGAAGCGGCAGGCGACGGGGAGGTCGTGATCGTCTCGATGGGACCCGCGCGCGCGCTCGACGCGCTGCGTAAGGCGCTTGCGATGGGCGCCGATCGTGCCGTCCTGATCTCCGACGACTCCCTCGAGGGCGCCGACCTGCTTGGTACGGCAAAGGCTTTGGCGGGCGCGCTCGAGCGGGAAGCCGCCGATCTCGTGCTCTTCGGGCAGCAGTCGGCGGACGGTGGCGGTGCGTGCCTTTGGGCGGCGGTCGCCGAGCGGCTGCGCCGGCCCGTCGTCTCCCAGGTCAGCGAGTTGACGGTCGACGGGGGGGCACTGACCGGTAAGCGGCAGACCGAGTACGGGTACGACACGATCCGCGCCTCGCTGCCGGCTGTGGTTGCCGTCGCCGATTCGATCAACACGCCGCGCTACCCGTCGCTGAAGGGGATCATGGGCGCGAAGAAGAAGCCGCAGGACACGCTCTCGGCTGCCGACGTCGGCGGCGTCGACGAGCCGAAGACGACGGTGCTCGAGCTGACGACGCCGCCCGGCCGCGGGGAGTCCCGCACGATCGAGGACGACGGCAGCGCCGCGCAGCAGATCGTCGATTTCCTCGCCGAGAAGAGACTGATCTAGATGAAGAC
>JACDGR010000216.1 GCA_013821525.1 Actinomycetota bacterium | reverse complement strand
AGGCTGCGCTGGCTGAACCGGCCGACGCGGGGCTCACCCGTCACGACGACGAGCACGCGCCCGGCACGATCGACCTCGGCCCGGAGCGGGCTCCGGTCGAGGCTGTCGAGCCGCGCGCTCCCCCAGCACCAGCCGGCGAGCGCGACGACAGCAACCGTCGCCGCGAGGCGACGGAGCTCGGGCGGTGCGGCAAGGATTCCGGCCGTCGCCGCGACGAGCGCTACGAAGAGCGCAGGCACGCTCACGCGCAGCGCGTTCGAGGCTGCGAGCCCGATCGCTGCCACCAGCACGACGACGGTTGCCGGGAGCAGCCGCGTCGTCATGGGACGACGAGCCCCTGGAGGTCGGCGATGCGCGCCGGCCCGATGCCGGGGATCGCATCGAGACCCTCGACGGAGGCGAACGGCCCGTGCTCCTGCCGGTAAGCGATGATCTTCTGCGCCGTCACCGGCCCGACGCCGGGCAACGCGTCGAGTTGCTCCGCGCTCGCCGAGCTGAGGGAGACCGGCCCCGACGCCGCGGAGCCGGCGCTTGCACCCGCAGACGCGGACGCGGACCCGCCGGGCGACCCGCGCGAGAGGACGAGCACTTGCTGCCCGTCGGCGACAAGGGCGGCGAGGTTGACCGCCGATCGTTCGGCCGACCGGGTCAGACCTCCGGCGCGCGCGATTGCATCCGCGACGCGCGAACCGCGCGCGAGGCGCACGAGACCCGGATGCCGCACCGCTCCAGCGACGTCCACGACGAGCACGTGCGACGACGGGGTGGCTGCAGCTGCGCCGGACGAAGGGCTCGCGTCTGACGGCGAGCCGAGCGCGGCCCCGACGAGCGGTGCGACACGCAGCGGCTGAACGCTCGTCGACGCGTGAAGGTGCTGGCGCACCGCCAGCACCGCGACGACGAGGCAGCCGAGCGCTAGCGCGAGCAGACGGCGGTGCTGGACGCCCAGTTGCGTGAAGAGCATGGGCCAAACCGTGCCGCGAAAAACGTGACGCGTGTGAAACGACTCTGTGCCAAGACCGTGCCAATCGACGGCCCTGGCAGGCTCCGCAGCAGGTCAGGCGGGCGGCAGCAGCGTGGCCCGCGCCGCGTCCCAGCGCCAGAGCGTCGCCGGCGTCAGGTGCGTGCCACCGACCCAACGGTCGATTCCGGGCAGCGCGACCCGATCGGCCTCCCCCGCGAGCACGCGGCGTCCGAGCTCCGTCAGCCGCAGCCCGCCGTCGCGCGTCTCGACGAGCCCCACTTCTCCGCGCCGCAAAGCCTCCACCGTCCGAAAGAACCACACGTCACCGAGAAACGGCGCCTGCTCGGCGTCCTGCGCAGCGAGAAATGCCTCGACCGGCGACGCGGCGCCGGCCTCGACCGCCTGCAACGCACGACGCTCGACGCCAGACAAGCCGTCACGTGCACCCGGTAGCTCCTCCAGCAATCGGAGGAGCGCCGCGCGGAGAAACGGCAGCTCGGGCATGTCCTGCCCGGCGAGCGCGGCCAGCGAGGTCGGCTCAGGCGTACGGAAGGCGGCCCACGCCGCACCGGCAGCCGCAAGTGCCTGCTCCGAGCATAGCCGCCGCGCGGGCCAGAGCGACTCGAGCTCCGCCGGGGTCAATTCACCGAGCCCACGAAAGTCTGGCCGCCCCGGGAACGCACCGATCACGATCAGCTCGATTCGGCTCGCGTCACCTCCCTCGGCGGCTGCGAGGGAGAGGACGTCAACGAGCTGCAGCTGGTCATAGAGATCGTGCTCGAACCACAAGACCACCTCGCCGCCGCCGGCAAGCGCCGTCAACAGCTGTGCGTCACGCGCCTCGAACGACGCCCGGATCTCGGCGACATCGCCCCACCCGGAAGCAGCGAGAAACTCGGAGCGCGCGGCCAGCAACGCTCCGCGCGAGCCTGCAGGCACCGGCCCTTCGTGGAGGACGTCCTGCCACGAGAGCACCGCCCCACCCAGGTTGGTCGCCCCCAGCGCCCCGGCGACCGAGTCGCCGTTCGTCACGTGCAGCAAGGCTAGACGACGATGTTGACGAGCTTGTCCGGCACGATGATCACACGCCGTTCGGCGCCGACCAGGTGGGCCTGCACCTTCTCGGACGCGCGTGCGTGCTCGACCAGCTCCGCGTCGGCGAGCCCGGCCGGAACCTCGATGCGGTCGCGCACCTTGCCGTTCACCTGCAGGACGAGCTCGATTGTGTCGCGCTCGAGCATCGCCGGGTCGGCGACCGGCCACGGCGCCGCCGACAGCTCCGTCGAGTAACCGAGCGCGCCCCGCCAGAGCTCCTCGGCAACGTGTGGGGCCCACGGCTGCACGAGTGAGACGACCGTCTCTGCGGCGAACCGTGCCGCGGGATCGTCGAGCGCCTTCGACAGGTCGTTGACGAGCTCCATCACCGCCGCGATCGGCGTGTTGAACTGGAAGCGGCGGCCGACGTCGTCGGTGACACGCGCGATCGTCTGATGCGCCTTGCGTGCAAGCGGCGTGTCGACGCCCGCCGGGGAAGCGGGCTGTGTCGCAGCCTCGTGCACCTCGCGCCACAGCCGCTTCACGAAGCGCGCCATCGGCGCGATCCCGTCGGGTGACCAGTTGATGTCCTGGTCGGCGGGACCGTAGAAGAGGATGTAGAGGCGGATCGCGTCGGCACCGAACCGGTCGATCAGCTCGTTCGGTGAGACGCCGCCCTGCGACTTCGACATCTTCTTGCCGTCGAGCAGGACCCAGCCCTGGTGGAACAGCCGCTGGAAGGGCTCGCGCACGCCGATCATGCCGAGGTCGTTCAGCACCTTCATGAAGAAGCGCGAATAGAGCAGATGGCCCTTCGCGTGGTCGATGCCTCCGATGTACTGGTCGATCGGCATCCAGTAATCCGCGATCCGGCGATCGAACGGCGCCTGGTCGTTGACCGGGTCGGTGTACCGCAGGAAGTACCAGGACGAGTCGACGAACGTGTCCATCGTGTCGGCCTCGCGGCGCGCCGGCTTGCTGCACACCGGGCAGGCGACGTTCATGAACTCGTCGTTCGAAGCAAGCGGCGGCTGCCCCTTCGGCCGATAGTCCTCGACGTCGGGGAGCACGACGGGCAGCTGGTCTTCCGGCACCGGCACCGCCCCGTGCTCGTCGCAGTAGATGATCGGGATCGGGCAGCCCCAGTAACGCTGGCGCGAGAAGCTCCAGTCACGCAGGCGGTAGTTGATCGCGGCCTTGCCCTTCGCGTGCTCGCTCAGCCAGTCGACGATCGCGCCGCGCGCGCCCTCCGCCGGCCGTCCGTCGAACTGCGCCGAATTGATCAGCTGCCCGTCGTCGTCGATCACGGAGACGATCGGCAGCGCGTACTTCTCGGCGAACTCGTGGTCGCGTTCGTCGTGCGCGGGCACGGCCATCACCGCACCTGTGCCGTACTCCATCAGCACGTAGTCGGCCACCCAGATCGGGATCGGTTCGCCGTTGACGGGGTTCGTCGCATACCGGCCGGTGAAGACCCCGCTCTTCTCGCGCTGCTCGCGCTCCTCCGTGGGTCGAGCGCCGGCGATCTTCGCGTAGGTCAGCACCTCCTCTGCCTGCTCCAACCCATCGACGAGCCGCTCGAGTTGCGGCCACTCGGGCGCAACGGCGAAGAAGGTGGCGCCGAAGAGCGTGTCGGGCCGTGTCGTGAACACGGAAATATCGAGATCGAGGTCGTCGACTCGGAACAGGATCTCGGCGCCCTCGGAGCGCCCGATCCACTGAGTTTGAATTCGCTTCGTCCGCTCGGGCCAGTCGATCAGAGCCAGATCGTCGAGCAGTGCGTCGGCGTATGCGGTGATCTTGAAGAACCACTGCGCCATGTTCCGCGTCTCGACGACGTTGCCGCAGCGCCAGCAGCGTCCGTCGACGACGTGCTCGTTCGCGAGCACGGTCTGGTCGTGCGGGCACCAGTTGACCGGCGCCTCCTTGCGGTAGGCGAGCCCGTGCTCGACCAGCTTCAGGAACAGCCATTGCGTCCAGCGGTAGAACGTCGGCTCGTGCGCGGAGACCTCACGCTGCCAGTCGATCGCCCACCCCATGCGGCGCATCTGCTTGCGGATCGCCTCCATGTTGCGCTCGGTGATCTCGAGCGGGTGACCGCCGTCCTTGATCGCGGCGTTCTCCGCCGGCAGGCCGAACGAGTCGAACCCCATCGGGCGCAGCACCGTGTACCCGTGGCGCCGCTTGAAGTGCGCGACGACGTCGCCCATCGTGTAGTTGAGGACGTGCCCCATGTGCAGGCTGCCGGACGGGTACGGGAGCATCTCGAGCATGTAGAAGTGCTCGTCCGGCGCGTCGTCCGGCGCCGGGTTGTCGACGTGGAAGGCCTGTTCAGCCTCCCAGTGGCTCTGCCACTTCTGCTCGATTGCGTGTGCGTCGTAGTCGTCCATCGCGTCTCTCATCTCGAATTCGGCCGTGAAGACAAAAAAGCCTCTCGAATGAGAGGCTCGGGAAGCTGTCGCGGCCTCTCGCCGCGCGGCTTCCTTGCTCAGGTAAGAAGCAGGTTCACGGCGTTCAGTGTAACCATCCTTCTTCGATGCAACCACCCTCCACAACCGTGCTCGACGATCTGATGCCCGACAGCGCTGCCGTCGAGGATGGCGAGCTCGTCGTCGGCGGCATCCGGGCGAGCGATCTGGTCGCAGAATTCGGGACGCCCCTCGTCGTCTACGACGAGAGCACGCTCCGCACTCAGGCGCGCGCCTACCGGGAGGCAGCCCCGGGCGCGCTGATCGCGTACGGCACGAAGGCGTTCCCGTCGGTTGCCGTGCTGCGCCTGCTCGCTGAGGAAGGCCTCGGGGCCGACGTCTCGACCGTCGGCGAGCTCGAGTTCGCCGTGCGAGCCGGGATCGGCGGCGAGCGGCTCGTGATCCATGGCAACAACAAGGAAGACGAGCTCCTCCGCCGCGCCGCCGAGCTGGGTGCGCTGATCGTGCTCGACTCGCTGGAGGAGCTCGAGCGTGCGCGCAAGACCGGCGCGACGCGATTCCTGATCCGCGTCACACCGGGCATCGAGGCGGATACGCACGAGGCCATCAAGACGGCGCACCACGGATCGAAGTTCGGACTGCCACCCGACGATGCGATCGAGGCACTCCGCCGCCTACCGGAGGCCGAAGGGTTGCACGTGCACGTCGGCTCGCAGCTGATGCACTTCGGTGCCTCGCTGATGACGGTCGACTGGATCGCCGGCTTCGTCGTGCGCGCACAGTCGGAGCTCGGCTGGATGCCCCGCACGATCGACCTCGGCGGTGGTCTCGGCGTTCGCCACGTGCGCGAGGAGCCGTCGTTCACCGTGTCCGAGTTCGTGACCGGGCTCGTCGGCGAGCTGGGGCGTGCGTGGCATCTACAGGGCCTCGAAGCGCCGGCACTGATCCTCGAGCCCGGTCGTTCGCTGGTCTCCCGCGCCGGGGTGACGCTCTACTCGGTCGGCGGCGTCAAGCGTGCGAGCGCGGCGACGACGTATGTGACGGTCGACGGCGGCATGTCCGACAACCCGCGTCCGGCGATGTACGCCGCCCGCTACACGGCGCTGCTCGCGAATCGCGCCGACGAGGCGGCCTCTGCGGCGTATGCCGTCGCCGGCAAGCACTGCGAGTCGGGTGACGTGCTGATCGAGCGCGTCGAACTGCCGGAGCCACGTCGCGGCGACATCCTCGCAGTGCCGGTGACGGGCGCGTACACGCTGTCGATGAGCTCGACCTACAACGCGGTGCCACGCCCGGCTGCGGTTCTCGTCTCCGGCGGCGAGGCACGCGTGATCCGCCGCCGCGAGACGGTCGAGGACCTGCTCGCCTACGAGGCCTGAGCTAGAGGCTTGATGCGCTTTGAGCGCACGCGTGGATGGTGGCTCCGGCACGGCGCAGCTCGCCCTGGTCGGGCTTGAACGTAGCCACCGCTATGCCCTGCGCCCGACCAGAACGACCTGCTTGGCCTGAGCCATCCCCACGCGCAACCCAAATACGCATCAAGCCTCTAGTAGTGCTTTGTTAGTTCGGTGAAGGGTCCTCTGTTGGGACGGCGAACGGTGTCCTTGGATCGGTCATGTCCTGCTTCACGAAATCTGGCATGCCGGTTATTTTGGGCTCCTGACCTGAAGGAGCTTTCTGATGGCACGTCCTGTTTCTATTTCTGTTGAAGACAAGTTCCGGCTCGTCCTCTCAGTCGTCAGT
>JACDGR010000215.1 GCA_013821525.1 Actinomycetota bacterium | reverse complement strand
GGGCGAGCGAGCCCGCGTCCAGGTGACGCTGATCGAGCAGCTGCTCGGCCGTCTCGACGACCGAGGTGACGATGCCGGGCCTCGTCACGACGCCGCCGGAGGTGCAGACGGCACCACCGCCAACCTCGGCTGCGATGTCCCGGATCGCGAGTGCGAGCTTGGCCGCACCCGCGAGCGCGTCGCGACGCTTGTCCATCGGCGTCGAGCCGGCATGCGCGGCCTGGCCGCGCCAGGTGAAGCGCGAGCGCTCGACACCGAAGGTGCCGAGCACCACGCCGAGCGGCAGGTCCAGCGACTCGAGCACCGGTCCTTGCTCGATGTGCAGCTCGAGGTACGCGGCAGCGTGCTCGAGCTGCGCGCGCGCGGCGAGCGCGCCGTCGAGCTCGACGTCGTACGCGTGTAACGCGTCCGGGAGCGCAACGCCGTCGCGATCCGTCAACGACCGCAGCTCATCCTGGTCGCGCATCGAGCCCGCGGCGGCCGACGAGCCGAAGAGCGACCGGCCGAAGCGGGCGCCCTCCTCGTCGGCCCACGAAACGAGGCGGATCGTGACGGGCGGCTCCCCCTCGGCAGCGATCCGGCGCAACACCTCGACGCCTGCGAGAACGTTCAGGCACCCGTCGAGCCACCCGCCGTTGGGAACCGAGTCCAGGTGGCCGCCGATGATCAGCGTGCGCTCCGACGCGCCCGCGAGCGTGAACCACTGGTTCCCGGCCTCGTCGATCTGCTCGACCGCTCCCGTCCCTTGGACCTGCTCGCGCAGGAACTGCCGCGCGCGCTGCCAGGTGTCGGTCCACGCGACGCGCTGTGCGCCGTCCGCGTCGCCGGTGAGCTCCTTCAGCTCCTGCAAATCGGCGACTACGCGCGCGGGGTCGAGAGGCATGGCGGCGAGGATACAACCGGGCGAGGGACTGTGATATGCACTAGCCCATGGCACAGGCCGGCCACGCGGCTGCGTTCCGAGGACGGACGCCGACCCGCGCGCTTCAGCCCGCCCAGGTGAGGGCGGCCGCCGTGCGCGCCGGAACGGTCGTCGGCGTCCTGCTCGCCCTCTGGGGGCTGTGGGAACTCTACCGCTACGTGTGGATCCGCGAGGCGTGGACGTGGCCGTTCCCGGTCAACGACACGACGCTGCCGCACATCCACTCGATCTTCCAGGCGCTCGGGCAACCGACCTCGCAAGGGCCGCTACTGATCACGTTTCTGCTGCATGCGGCCTGGTTCACCGCGAAGGAAGCGCTCGTCGGGTTCGGCCTCGGAGCCGTCGTCGGGTTCGCCCTCGCCGTTGCACTCGTGCACTCGCGTCTCGCGCAGCGCGCCCTCCTGCCGTACATCGTCGCCTCGCAGACGATCCCGATCCTCGCCGTCGCGCCAATGGTGGTCGTCTGGCTGAAGTCGGGCTGGCAGTCGGTGGCCGTGATCGCCGCGTACCTGACGTTCTTCCCCGTCACGATCAACACCCTCCGCGGCCTTCAGTCGGCGGACACGGCAGCACACGAGCTGCTGCGCTCCTACGCGGCAAGCCGGTGGAAGGTCCTCTGGAAGCTGCGCGTCCCGGCGTCGATGCCGTACCTGTTCAGCGCGCTCAAGGTCAGCGCGACCGCCAGCGTCGTCGGCGCCATCATCGGCGAGCTCCCCAGCTCGATCCAGGGTGGCCTCGGCGGCGCGATCCTCAACTTCAACCAGTACTACTCGATCACACCCGCCGACCTGTGGGCGACGAACCTGATCGCGGCAGCGCTGGGAATCACGTTCTTCGTGGCCGTCGTCCTCGCGGAGAAGCTCGTCGTGCGACGCGCACCGGAGCAGCGCGCATGACGGTCGTCGCGATCAGTGGCGTCACCAAGACGTTCCCGAAGGGCCACGTGACCGCCCTGCAGGAGATCGACCTGCAGATCGAGCCGGGCGAGTTCGTCTCGCTGATCGGGCCGTCGGGTTGCGGCAAGTCGACGCTCCTGCGCGTGATCGGCGACCTGACGGCGCCGTCGGCGGGCACCGTCGAGGTCAACGGCAAGAGCGCGCATCACGCGCGCCTCGATCACGACTACGGCATGGTCTTCCAGGACTCGGTGCTCTTCGACTGGCGAACCGTCGCGAAGAACATCGGCCTGCCGCTGGAGATGCTCGGGTTCGACCGCTCCCGTCGCAAGCAGCGCGTCGACGAGATGCTGCAGCTCGTCGAGCTCCAGGGCTTCGGCGACCACCATCCCTGGCAGCTCTCCGGCGGCATGCAGATGCGCGTCGCGATCGCACGTGCCCTTGCATTCGAGCCGGCGCTCCTCCTGATGGACGAGCCGTTCGGGGCGCTCGACGAGATGACGCGTGAGCGGCTGAACATCGAGCTGCTCGACATCTGGCGGCGCATGTCGTCGACGATCGTCTTCGTCACGCACTCGATCTCCGAGGCGGTCTTCCTCTCGACGAAGGTCGTCGTGATGAGCCCGCGACCCGGCCGCGTGGCGGGGACGGTCGACATCGACCTGCCGCAGCCACGCTCGGGCGATACTCGCGAGGATCCACGCTTCTTCCAGAAGGTGACCGAGGTGCGCGAGCTCCTTCGCGGCGTCGGCGCCGACGAGCACGGCTCGGTGCTTGCCGAGGAGCGCGCATGACGGTCGTCGCCGAGCCGACGCCGAGCGGCACCGTCCTCGCAACGGTTCGCACGCGTCTCGTCGACTGGATCCCCGCAATCGTCGTCTTCTGTGCCGGGATCGCGGTCTGGCAACTCTCGATCGAGATCTTCAACATCCAGAAGTTCCTGCTGCCGAAGCCCGGTGCGATCATCAGCGCCTTCTGGACGCAGCGCGGCGCGCTCTGGCGTGCTGGCTGGCTGACGCTCAAGGAGGCACTCGGAGGGTTCGCGCTCGGCTCCGCAGCTGGGATCCTCGTTGCAACGGTGCTCGCCCGGTTCCGCCGGCTCGGCGAGGCGCTGATGCCGATCGCGATCGCCGCGAACGCCGTCCCGATCATCGCGTTCTCGCCGATCTTCAACGCCTGGTTCGATCCCCTCTCGTCGAAGCCGAGGATGGCAACTGCGGGGGTGCTCTGCTTCTTCCCGGTGATGGTCAACACCCTGCGCGGACTGACGTCCGTCCGCCCGGCTCAGGTCGAGCTGATGCGCTCCTATGCGGGGGGCGAGCTGCAGATCTTCCGGCGCGTCCGGATCCCGACTGCGCTGCCCTTCGTCTTCTCGGCATTGAAAGTTGCGACCGTGCTCGCCATGATCGGCGCAATCGTGGCGGACTACTTCGGCTCCTTCGGCTCGCTCGGAATCACGATCAAGAACTCCGTCGCACTGTTCGACTTCGAGACGGCATGGGCTGCGATTCTCATGGCCAGCATCCTCGGCGTGCTCATGTACGTCGCGGTGTCACTCGTCGAACGCATCGTTCTCCAGTGGGATCCAACGCGTCAGGAAAGGGGTACTGCATGAAGAGGAACTACGTGCTCGCGCTCGCGGCACTCGTCGTCGTCGCAGCCGCACTCGCGGCAGCATTCGGCATGTCACGGGCTCAGGCGGCGCCGAAGCAGCAGAAGCTGACGAAGGTGACGCTGCAACTCAAGTGGGTGACACAGGCTCAGTTCGCCGGCTACTACGCAGCGGTCGCGAAGGGCTACTACAAGAACCTTGGCCTCGACGTGAACCTGAAGCTCGGCGGCCCCGACATCACGCCGGAGCAGACCGTGCTCTCGGGCCAGGCCGAGTTCGGGATCGACTGGCTGCCGAACCTCTTCGCCACGCGCGAGAAGGGCGGCAAGATCGTCTCGATCGCGCAGGTCTTCAACAAGTCGGGCATGACCGAGCTGACCTGGAAAGACTCCGGGTTGAATTCGATCTCGAAGCTCAGAGGCAAGAAGGTCGGCGTGTGGTGCTGCGGCAACCAGCCGGAGCTCTTCGCCGCCCTGAACAAGAACGGCATCAACCCGGCCAAGTCGAGCGACGTGACGATCGTCAATCAGCCGTTCGACATGAACCTCTTCCTGCAGAAGAAGATCGACGCGGCCGCCGCGATGACCTACAACGAGCTCGCCCAGGTGCTCGAGACCAAGAACGCCACGACCGGCAAGCTCAACCAGCTCTCCGACCTGAACGTCTTCAAGATGGCCAGCCCCTCGGTCGGGACCGGCATGCTCGAGGACAACATCTTCACGACGGAGAAGTACCTGCACGACCCCTCGCACGCGACGACGATCAAGAACTTCCTGCAGGCGTCGTTCCAGGGGTGGATCTACTGCCGTGATCACGTCGCCGACTGCACGAGCATCGTGCTGAAGAACGGCACGGCACTCGGCCACGGCCACCAGCTGTGGCAGATGAACGAGATCAACAAGCTGGTCTGGCCGAACTCCTTCGGGATCGGTCACGTCTCGCCCGCACAGGTTGCGAGCACGGCGAAGATCGCGAAGACCTACGGGGTCACGAAGAAGCTGCCGACGGGCGCGGTCACCTACACGCTCGCCGACCAGGCCCTGAACAGCCTCAAGAAGGCCGGCGTCGACGTCTACGGCTCGAAGTACAAGCCGATCAAGGTGACGGTGACGGCGGGCGGCAAGTAGCCCGGCACTCAGCGGTTCCGTACGTCCAGGGAGGCCGCCCGGCAGGGCGGCCTCCCTCGTTCTAGAGTTGCTGGAAATCGACCAACAGGAGGCCTGCATGTCCGTGCTGATCAAGGGGGGCCGCGTGATCACCGCGGCCGACGACTACGTCGCCGACATCTACATCGAGGGCGAGCGCATCACCCTGATCGGCGAGTCGCTCGACCTGCAGGCCGACAAGGTGATCGACGCGACGGGCAAGTACGTGCTCCCCGGCTGCGTCGACCCGCACACGCATCTCGAGATGCCCTGGCGCGGCGAGACGACGATCGACGACTTCGAGTCAGGGCAAACCGCCGCCGCATTCGGGGGCACGACGACCCACGTCGATTTCTGCATCCAGGGCAAGGGCCAGACCTTCGGCGACGCACTCGCGGCGTGGCACGCCAAGCGGGAGGGCAAGGCGCTGATCGACAACGGCTTCCACATCGCAGTCACCGACCTCCGGGAGGGCGGAACGCTCGAGGAGCTCGCACGGCTGCCCGAGGAGCACGGCGTCACGTCGTACAAGCTCTTCATGGCCTACAAGGACTCGCTGATGGTCGATGACGAGACGCTGTTTCGGACCATGCAGGTTGCGGCGAAGACCGGAGCGCTCGTGATGGTGCACGCCGAGAACGGCGATGCGATCGAGGTGCTCGTCGCCGAAGCGCTCGCCGCGGGCAACACCGACCCGATCTACCACGCTCTCACCCGCCCGCCCGAGACCGAAGGCGAGGCGACCAACCGCGCGATCCAGCTCGCACGTGTCGCGGGTGCGGCGCTCTATGTGGTGCACGTCTCCTGCGCCGAGTCGGTCGAGCCGCTTGCGCTCGCACGCGAGAAGGGCTGGAACGTGCACGGTGAGACGTGCACGCAGTACTTCTTCATCGACCAGACCTACCTCGAGCGGCCGGGATTCGAGGGTGCGAAGTACGTCTACACGCCACCGCCGCGCGACAAGGCGAACCAGGACGTTCTCTGGAATGCGGTGCGGACCGACATCCTCTCGGCGATCTCGACCGACCACTGCGCGTACCTCTTCGACGGTCAGAAGGACGCCGGCAAGGACGACTTCTCGCAGATCCCGAACGGTGGGCCGGGGCTCGAGAATCGTCTGCACATGATCCACGAGTTCGGCGTGCGCGGTGGGAAGATCAGCCTGAACCGGATGGTCGAGCTGCTCGCGACGAATCCGGCGAAGCTCTTCGGGCTCTACCCACGCAAGGGCACCCTCGCGGTCGGCTCTGACGCCGACGTCGTGGTCTTCGATCCGGACAAGCAGCTGACGATCTCGGCAGCGACCCATCATTCGCGCTCGGACTACAACCTCTACGAGGGGACCGAGGTGACCGGCTCGCCCGAGGTCGTCCTCCTGCGCGGCAACGTGCTCGTCGAGAACGGACAACTCGTGGCGAAGCCGGGCATCGGCAGGTTCATCAAGCGCGCGCGGTTCGGCGAGGAGCTGAAGCCGGAAGCGCTCGCGGCGGCGAGCGCCTGACCCGGCGCCCGATCGAGGCGCTCGCCCTCGCGCTCCTCGACGGCGCGCTGGGGGCGGGCGCGCTCGTTCTTGCGCTCACGCACGGCACGCGCCGCGACGTGCTCGCGCACTTCTTCGTCTACGCCACTGTCGTCCTCTTCTTCAAAGGG
>JACDGR010000214.1 GCA_013821525.1 Actinomycetota bacterium | reverse complement strand
GTCGCGAGGGGCTCTTCTTCGCCTCGACCAAGGTTGCCCTCGAGACCGCAGAGCGCTACTGCGGCGCCCGCCTGCGTAAGCGCGAGGTGCGCGAGGGCACGCTCCTCGCCGTCGAGCACGGCCAGATCGTCGGCCGGCAGCGCTTCCGCCCGGATATCGACTACGTCGAGGATCACCCGCTGCCCGCCGTGCGGGCTCCGCAAGAGCGCGACTTCTGCCTGACGCGCCTCGCCGCGCTCGCAGCCCTCGCCTGAGCCATCTCTAGAGAATCGTCCCGTCGGAGCCGACAAGGACGCCGTCCTCGGCGAGGCGCTCGCGGATCAGGAACTGAAAGGTCGCCCACGCGCCCCGGCGCGCCTCGAACATGCGATAGACCTGCCACTCGGTCAGCAGCGACGCGTCCGAGCGACGGGCGCTCTGCCAGTCACCAAACCGCGGTAACCGCCCGAGTCCCTGGGCGAGGGCGCAGCCCTGGGCGATTGCGCGCTCGAGCCGCTCCTCCCCCACCGCGACGTCGAAACCGGCCTCGCGCAATGCGGTTGCAAGCGATCCGAAGGTGTGCCAGAGGAGCGAGGTGGACGGCATCAGCCCGCGCCGGGCGCGGATGTCCTCAGCGGTCGGAGTGCGACCGAGCTCGTCCCCGAGGCCGCGTAGCTGGGCGACGAGCTCTGCGCGGGTCGCAAATCGCCGTGGCATCAGCCCCGCCGCACGCTTGGCCGCGTTCCACGTCCCGAAGTGGTCGATCACGGTCTGCGGATGCACGTGCGCTGCCGGGTCCGCGGCGAACTCCTTCATCGTCGGCGAGCGTCCGAGCCGCTCGGCCGATCCGCGGAGCTCGTCGAGGATCTGCTCGTCGGTGTAGCGACGGCGGATGCCCGCCTGGAAGGCAGCGAGCGCCTCCGGGTCGATCCCGGCGACGGCGCGATACGGCTTGCGCGCCATACCAACTATGGTAGAGCACACTAGAAGAAATGCAAGAGCATGCTAGAATCTCACCGTCGGTCGGCCCGCCGGGTGCCTCCAGGCGGTCTGAGGCGCCTAGCTACGGTCTCCAGATGCGCCCGCAGATCCCACTTGCACTCGAAGCCGCCGCAGCGCGGGCAGCAGGCGCTCTGTCACGTGTCGCCGGCCGCGGCGGAGGGACGACGCTCCCGGGGAAGCTCCTCTGGAAGCTCGACCCGGGTGCGATCGACCGGCTGGCGCGACAACTCCCCCAGGGCTCGGCCCTCATCTCGGCGACGAACGGCAAGACGACGACGAGCGCAATGGTCGCCGAGATCCTGCGGGGTCGCGTGCGGATCGCGCACAACGACTCGGGCGCGAACCTCGTCTCCGGTGTCGCCTCCACCCTGCTCCGCGCGCGCGGCGCGGAACTCGGGCTGTTCGAGGTCGACGAGGCTGCGCTGTCAGAGGTCGCGCGGCGCGTCCAGCCAAAGGCGATCTTGCTCGGAAATCTCTTTCGCGACCAGCTCGACCGCTATGGCGAGCTCGAGATCGTCGCTGCCCGCTGGCGGGATGCGGTTGCGAGCCTCCCCCACACCGAGCTCGTCGTGAACGGCGACGATCCCCAGGTCGGGGACCTCGCTCGTGGACATGGCAGTGGGCGCATCTTCGGGCTCGACGATCCGCGCCACGCCCGTCCGGCGCTTCAGCATGCCGCTGACTCGAAGTACTGCCTGCGCTGCGGCACGCCGTACGACTACGTCGCTGCCTATGTCGGCCACCTCGGGGACTACCGCTGCCCGAACTGTGGGCACGCTCGGCCGCACCTCGACACCGTCGCGCGCGACGTCGAGTTGCACGGCCTGGCAGGCTCGGCGTTCACGCTCGAGGCACCGGAGGGCACGACTCGCATCGCGTTGCCGCTCCCAGGGCTCTACAACGTCTACAACGCGCTCGGCGCCGCAGCGCTCGCGCTGAGCCTCGGCTCGCCGCTCGACGACATCGTCTCTGGACTCGGACGCTTCGCCGCGGCGTTTGGCCGGTTCGAGCGGATCACGATCGAAAACCGCGGCCTGCTGATGCTTCTCATCAAGAACCCGGCAGGCGCCAACGAGGCGGTGCGCACGATCGTCGAGGGCTCGACGCCGACCGTCGCCGTGATCGCGCTGAACGACGCGATCGCCGACGGTCGTGACGTCTCATGGATCTGGGACGTCGACTTCGAGCCACTGCTCGCGGGCCTCGACACGCTCGTCGCAACGGGCAGTCGCGCCGCCGAGCTGGCTCTGCGCTTCGCCTACGGCGGGCTGGACCGCGACCGCATCGAAGTGATCCCCGAGCTCGAGGGGGCACTCGACCGTGGGCTGGAGCTGACGCCGGCAGGTGGTGAGCTGACGGTCCTTCCGACGTACACCGCGATGCTCGCGCTGCGTCGCATCGTTGCGTCGCGCGGCCACATCGCGAACTACTGGGAGGCAGCATCGTGAACGTCCGCGTCGGCCACCTCTATCCGGATTACCTCAACATCTACGCGGATCGCGGAAACATCGCGGTGCTCCAGGCGCGAGCCCGTGCACGCGGCCACGAGCTGTCGGTGCAGGCAATCGGCATGCACGACCCGGTCCCGGCGGGCGAGATCGACCTCTTCTACATCGGTGGCGGCCAGGACCGAGAGCAGGCGCTCGTCGCGCACGACCTCGTGACGAAGCAGGACGCGCTGCGCGACGCCGTCGAGGACGACGCCGCGTTTCTCGCGGTCTGCGGTGGTTACCAGCTGCTCGGCCACTCCTATCGCGACGTCGCCGGGCAAGAGCTACTGGGGATCGGCATCCTGCCACTGCACACGATCGCCGGCCCGAGACGGATGATCGGCGACGTCCTCCTCGACTGTGCGTGGGCCGGTGAAACGCTTGCGGGCTTCGAGAACCACGCCGGGCGCACCCTGCTCGGTGACGGTGCGGAGCCCCTCGGCCGAGTCGTCGACGGCTTCGGGAACGACGGCGAGTCCGGCTTCGAAGGCTGTCGCTACCGCAAGGTCTTCGGCACGTACTTGCACGGTCCGCTGCTACCGCGAAATCCCTGGTTCGCCGACCGCGTGCTCTCGGACGCGCTCACGCACGCAGGCGGTGACCCCGAGCTGACTCCACTCGTCGATGAGCTTGAACGGCAGGCGCACGAGATTTCAGCGGGCCGCGCGCGGGCGCGCGGCGGCAGGTATTAGCGCGCCCAGAGTGCGCCGAGGTAGACCGCGGGGTCACCCGGCTGCCAGCGGGAGAGAAAGCGCTTGATCGGGGGATGGAGCACGACATCCTCGAGCTCGTCGGTCGAGAAGAGCCGCGCTCCCTTGATGGCAGCATCCTTCGTCTCGACGTCGCTGAGCGAGCGGTGCGAGAGATCGGCGGCGAAGATCACGTGCACCACGTGCTTGCGCGAGAGCGTCGTCTTCGGAGCAATCGAATCGACGAGCGCCACCGGCCCCTCGAACTGGACGTCGGCCTCGACCCCGAGCTCCTCTCGTAGCTCGCGTCGCAGCGCCTCGATCAACGACTCGCCGCCGTCGACGCCACCGCCGGGCAGCAGCCAGTACTCCTGGCCGGGCTTCTCCTGGCGGCAGAGCAGGAACCGCCCCTGCCATTGCAAGATGGCCGAGACGCGGATGCGCGGCTCGCCGCTCAACGGCTCGAGGAGCCGAAGCCCCGGCCGCCGCGCTCGCCGTCTGGCAGCTCGTCCACCTCGACGAGCTCGACTGCGGGCAGGGGCACGATGACGAGCTGCGCGATGCGCATGCCTGGCTCGACCGTGAACGGCTCACGTGCGTCCGTGTTCAGGAGCGCGACCTGCAACTCCCCGCGATAGCCGGAGTCGATCAGCCCGGGCGTGTTGACGATCGAGATGCCGTGCTTGACCGCGAGACCCGAGCGCGGCTGCACGAAGCCGGCGTATCCCTCGGGAATCGCAACCGCGAGGCCTGTCGGCACGAGCGCGCGCTCGCCCGGGGCGAGCTCGACCCGGGCACAAGAGGAGAGATCGAGCCCCGCGTCACCGGCGTATGCGCGCTCTGGGACGACGGCGTCCGGACGCAGCCGCCGGATCGGCAGCTCGACCTGGTTCACGCGCTCTCCCGCTCGGTCGTTGTCGGTTGTGCGGCCGAGCCGGAGTCGGCGATCAGGAACGGCGCGAACCGGCTCAGGTCACGTCGCGGCAGCCGGGCGATCAAGAGCACGCCCTCGGGTGTGTCCTCGCGCTCCTCGATCGGCGTGCCGAGGGCATAGAGCTCGCTCAGCTTGCCGCCGTCGGCGTAGGGCACCAGCATCCGGACGCGCTCCCAGCGGTCGTCGAACCGGTGCGCCAGCTCGAGCCGCAGCTCCTCGAGCCCCTCACCCGTCAGGCCCGAGACCTGCGGGGCGCCCGGGAAGCGGTTTGCAAGGCGACGGCGCCCGAGCGGGTCGACCTGGTCGATCTTGTTCAGCACCACATCCATCGCGACATCGTTCGCGCCGATCTCGGCGAGCACGTCGTCGACCGCAGCGCGCTGACGATCCTGCTCGTCCTCGGAAGCAGCGGCGTCGATCACGTGCAGGATCAGATCCGCGACGAGCGTCTCCTCGAGCGTCGAGGCGAACCCCTCGACGAGTTGCGTCGGCAACCGGCGGATGAACCCGACCGTGTCGGTCAGCAAGTACTTGCGCCCGTCGTGCTCGAACCCGCGTGTGGTCGGATCGAGCGTGTGGAAGAGCTGGTTCTCGACGGAGACCTCCGCACCGGTCAACGCGTTCAGGAGCGTCGACTTGCCGACGTTCGTGTAGCCCGCGAGTGCGATCGTCGGCGTCTCGGACTGCTGGCGCTCTTTCCGGCGCGTGCCTCGCTGCTTCTCCACGTCCTTCAGCCGCCGCTTCAGCAGCGTGATCCGGCGCCGCGCGAGTCGGCGATCCGTCTCGAGCTGCGACTCACCGGGGCCGCGCGTGCCGACACCCGCGCCCATGCCACCCGAGCCGCCTGCGAGGCGCTCCAGGTGCTGCCACATCCCGCGCATGCGCGGCAGGTTGTATTCGAGTTGCGCAAGCTCGACCTGCAGCTTTCCTTCCGCGCTCGTCGCGTGTTGGGCGAAGATGTCGAGGATCAGCTGCGTCCGGTCGACGACGCGCACCTGCAGCGCGTTCTCGAGGAATCGCTGCTGGGACGGGTCGAGCTCGCCGTCGACGAGCAGGCTCTCCGCTTCGGCTGCCTTGAAGCGCTCCTTCAGCTCGTCGAGCTTGCCCTTCCCGACGTACGTGCGCTGAGCCGGCCGCGCGCGGTGCTGCACGACAGACCCCACTGGCTCGACCCCCGCCGTGCGGGCCAGCTCGTTGATCTCGGCGAGCTCGTCGTCGGCATCGACGCCCTGGGACAGCACCGCAAGCACGAACCCGCGCTCGGGCTCCAGGGAACGTGGAATCATCGCAGACGATTATGCCCGCTTCCGGCCTCGATCTCGCGCTCGCCCAGCGAACCCTGGAGCTCGTCGACATCCCTTCCGAGTCGAGGGACGAGGCGCACGTCTATGCCTACCTGGAGGCGTGTGTCCCGCTCGAGAAAACCTTCTCTGACGGTGGCAGCCTGCTCTACGCCAAGCGAACGGGCAAACCGCTCGTGCTGCTGGCGGCCCACACGGACACAGTTCCCGCCCAGGGGAACCTCCCGGGCCGGGTCGAGGACGGCTGGGTGATCGGCCTCGGCGCCACCGACATGAAGGGCGGCCTCGCCGTGATCGCCGAGCTCGGCCGCTGGGCGGCCGAGACCGAGCTGGCCTATGACCTCGCGCTCTTATTCTTCCCGCGCGAGGAGCTAGGACCCGCTGAGAACCCACTGCCAGAGGTGTTCGAGCGCACGGCGATCGTCGATGAGGCGAAACTCGTGATCTGCCTCGAGCCAACCGACAACACGCTGCAGCTCGGATGCCTCGGCAACCTGAACGCGCGAGTCGTCTTCGAGGGCCGGTCGGCGCACTCGGCACGGCCGTGGCTCGGGGTGAATGCGATCGGGCTGGCGCTCGAGGGCCTGCGGCCCGCGCTCGAGGCGGAGCCGCGTGACGTCGAGATCGAAGGTCTCGTCTTTCGCGAGGTGATCTCCGTGACCGAGTTGCACGGCGGGATCGCGAGCAACGTGATCCCGGCGCGCGCGGAGGCCACGCTGAACTTCCGGTATGCGCCCGATCGCACGCCCGAGAGCGCCGCCGAACGTGTTCGCCAGATCGTCGGCCGGGACGTCGAGATCCTCTCGAACGCTCCGGCCGCTCACGTCGCGCTTGCGTCACCCAT
>JACDGR010000213.1 GCA_013821525.1 Actinomycetota bacterium | reverse complement strand
GCGTCGTAGTTACGGGAGTGGCGACACGCTTCGAAATGCTCAGACCAGGAGCGTATACTGCGCACATGAACAGGTTGGGCTTGGTGGACTGCAGCGAGGCTCCGGCCACGATTCAAACAGCCGAGCGCTGGCGAGTGGCGGGCGAGAAACTTCACGCGCAGTCGCCCGAGAAGTTCGAAGCGGTCTTCGAATTCCTGGTGTTGTCTCTCGTCGGGACAGACGAAGATCGCGTCGTCCGTATAACAGAAAGTTATTTTCTAACTTGACCTGAAGTCCGTTTGTCTATAACTTCGGGTTATGGACGAGCACGGCAACCCTTTCCACTTTGACGGCTCCCAAGCCATCTTCGCCCGTCTCGACCGCACTACGGCGCGCGACCTCGAGCGGGAACCCCGCATCGTCGCACTGACGTCGCGGCCCACGCCCGACCCCACCGTCCTGATGGACCTGGTCGACGCCAGCATCATCGCCGATCAGATCCGCTCCAGCGCGGAGTGTGTGCTCATCGTCGCGCTAGCCCGCGAGGGCATCACCGCGACGCGCGAGCAGATCAAGCGGCTGGCCCGGGAGCTGGGTAACAACGCGGCGACGACAGTCGGCTTTCTCGAGGTGACGAAGTGACCCGCGCCCCTCGCATCCGCGCCCCCAAGCCGGGCCGCAAGCACGGCCGCAAGCACGGGTGCATCTCGGTGACCGCTGCGTTCTACGAGCGGCTCAAAGAGGCGGCTAATGACCAGCTGCAGACCACGAGCACGTACACGGACGCGCTGATCAACCAGCTGCTCGACGAGACGGAGCATTCATGAGCGCGAAGATCGATCCCGCCGAATTCGTGCGGCAGTGGACGGCCGGCCGTTCCGCTGTCGAGATAGCGGACGCCTTCGAGATCTCACAGACGTCCGTGGCGACGTTTGCGTGCAAGCTACGCAAGGCCGGGGTCGGCCTGCCGCGCCGCAACGCCAAACGCCACCTGGACGTCGCTGCTCTGAACGCCCTGATCGCGAAGGCGCGGCCATGAGCGAGCGCTCCACCCTTATCACCGCCATCGTCTCGGCGGCCCGCATCTGGAAGCTCATCCCGAGCCCGGCGGCCGCATTCGCGCTCTCCGAGGCCGTGCGGCTGTACGAGGCGTACGAGGCCGACCAGGTCGCTGCGTATCAAGCGGCACAGGTCGGTGCGCTGTGACCACCGAGGAAGCTGAGATTTTGCAGTGGCGCGAGCGCGAGGAGCAGCGGGCACATGACGCCGAGTGCGAGCGAGAGGAGCAGGAGGAGCGATGAAGGAAATCGACCGTTATTGGTACCTCATCATCGCGCGCAATCTACGGATTGTCGCGCTCGCGATTCGATTCGGCACCGGCCGGACATGGATTGACGATGAAATTCGCGGAAAGGCATAACGGTCATGATCTACCTGGTAGCTATCGCGCTGGCTCTGATCATCGCCTGCTGCATCGCCGGCATCGAGGACGACGTCCGCTTCGGTACTGCTCGCGCCATTGCACGTCGGCGGCGGGCGATGCGCTTGGACTTGAGTCGGATGCGAGTGGGGCGGAAATGAAGCTCTCCGACCCGCTCGACCGCACCGTGATTCACGACCGCCACATGGATCGCGGCGACAGCATCACGAAGATCGCGACGGCATTGCATTGGTCGATCGTTGCGGCCGAGTCGCATTGGTCCACCACCACCACCGCCACCGCTACCATCGCCGCAGCCGCCACCACCGCTACCGCTACCGCCACCGCCACCGCCGCCCCCGCCGTCACCACCGCTACCGTCGCCACAGCCACCACCACCGCTACCATCGCTGCTGTCATCCTGCGCGAGCAACGCCGACAACTCCTCGAGGAAAACGACATGAGAGACGGACTGAAACTGATCAAATTGCCCGGGTACTACGCAGCCACGTTGATCGGGTACGTCCGCAACGTTTCGGGCGACGAATACGTGTTGTTGCCCGGCTGGCGAACCGTCGAGTTGACGTCCGGTGATCGGCGCCTCGAGGACCTCGCGGCGAACGGTCCAAAGAAAGACCACAAGCTCTACCCACCATCGCTCGTCGAGGAGGAGATTCACCGCTTCGGACCAGGACGTTGCATCGTCGCGAACGTCGAGGCGTGGAGCGAGCACGTGAAGGCGCCGTGACCACCGCCGCATACCAAAAGGCTCGCCGCGATCGCGCCCGAGCTGCCGGCCTCTGCACGACGTGCCTCAAGCGCACCGCCATCCCCGGCAAGTCGAAGTGCGACCCGTGCAACGAGTACCACGGCGTCAGGTCGACGCCGTACGTGTCGACGGGGCAGCACGTGAAGCCGGAGCGGTTTTGCACGAGCTGCCAGATGCACGGCGGCGGGCATCGCAACGACTGCCGCGAGCAACGGAGCGCCGCATGAGCGAACTCTACACGTCATCGCGTCTCAAAGTGTTGCGCTCCTGCGTCTACAAGCACCACCTTCGCTACACGCTCAACATCCGCGGCCCCGAGACCAGCGTCATGCGGTTCGGCACGCTCGCACACGCTGCGCTTGAGGCGTACTTCAAGGCGTGGCAGGGTCTCGCGCTCACCGCCAGGAATGGCGAGCATGACGATCGTCTCGCCGCTGCGCTCGCAGTCATCGACACTGTTGCCGATAAGATCGAGCGCGCCAAGCTGCGCGTGCTGATCTTCGGCTACCACCTCAAGTGGGGCGCCGAGCCGTGGGAGATCTTGGCCGTCGAGATCCAGTTTGAATACGAGCTCGACGGCTACCGCATCGGCGGCAAGATCGACGCGATCGTCCGCGACCTCACCGATGGCAGCGTGTGGGTGCTTGAGCACAAGAGCACGTCCATGGATACGTCGCCGGGCAGCTCGTACTGGGCGCGGCTCGCGGTCGACACGCAGGTCAGCATCTACATCGACGGCGCGACGATGCTCGGTCACGAGATCGTCGGCTGCATCTATGACGTGCTCCAGCGCCCCGGCCACGAGCGCAAGCTCGCGACGCCCGAGGACAAGCGCAAGTACAAGCTCGGCAAGGGCTGCAAGATCTGCGGCGGCAACCTCCAGGGCAAGCAGGGCACCATGCGCGTCGGCGATCGGGCTTGCGCGGTGTGCAGGGCGACCGGCTGGCGGCTCGACGAGAACGGCGTGCCCGAGGCGCCGGCGCTGTACTCCAACCAACGCGAGACCGACGAGACCGCCGATGAGTACGAGATGCGCGTGGCCGACGAGGTCGCCGATGCGCCGGACGAATTCTTCCGCCGCGTGAAGGTCGTGCGGCTCGACGGCGAGATCGACCGCCTGCGCCTCGGTCTCATCGACACCATCCGCATGTCCGAGGTGCTCGCCGCTGCTCGACTGGCACCGCCGAATCCTGATTCGTGCGCCGCGTTCGGATCGATGTGCAGCTACTTCCCTATCTGCGCCGGGCAAGCCTCGGCCGACGACGAGATCCGTTTTCCGAGAAGCGCACAGGCTCATCCCGAGCTCGTCGCTGTCTCTTGAATCGAAAGAGGATTCTATGGCTACTGCAAACGCACCACGACCCGCGCCGGCTCCCAAGCCGGCCAACGGCACACGCCCGCCTGGCGTGCCCGCCGCCGCCAAACCGTCGAAGATGGGATCCGTCATCACGGGTCAGCTTCGCTCGGCGCTTCGATATTTGTTCTACGGCCCCGAGGGAGTGGGCAAGTCGTCGCTGCTCGCCGACGTGCCGGACATCCTGCTGATCGATATCGAGGGCGGCTCGGACAACATCGACGTGCCCCGCTACAAGTTCCGCGACGAGGAGGGCGGCCACGTCCCGCACACCTATCAGGACGTGCTCGACGCGATCGACGACCTCGTGGCGAACCCGTGGGAGCAGACGTACAAGGCGATCGGCATCGACACGGCTGACGCGCTCGAGGCGCTGATTCACAAGCACATCTGCAAGGCCAACGGTCACCAGTCCGTTGAGGATTTCGGATTCGGCCGCGGCTACCAGAAGGCGCTCGACGAGATGCGCGCGCTGATCAAGAACCTCGACCGCATCCGCGCCAAGGGCATCAGTATCGTCATTGTCGGCCACTCGTTCGTGAAGACGTTCAAGAACCCCGAGGGCGAAGACTTCGACCGCTACCAGCTCCGCGTGCACGAGAAGCTCGGCGGCACGCTCAAAGATTGGTGCGACGTGGTCGGGTTCATCCGCTTCGATGGCGGCTCGGCCAAGCTGGCCGGTGACGCATCGCAGACCAAGCGCGCGCGCGGCTGGTCGTCGGGCCGCCGGCTCGTGGAGCTCGCCCGCGAAGCCGCGTGGGACGCGAAGTCGCGCCTCTCGCTGCCCGCGGAAATCGAGCTCGACGCCGCGCACCCTTGGGCGCCGTTCGCCGCTGCGCAGTCCGGCGCACGCGACGCGACGCTTGAATCCCTGCGCGTCGATATCGTTGTCGAGCTCGACCGCATCGGTGCCGAGGAGTTCACGACCGCCACCGGCAAGGTGACCACGCGCACCGCGATGCTCGCCGCGTCAACCAACGCAGACATGTCCACGCTCAACCGCATCTTGGCCGGCCTCAAGGCCACGACCACCACCACGCAGGAGACCTAGTCATGACGCTACCGCTCGAAAACGCCACGTACACCGCACGCGCAGCTAGCGGTGCTTCCATCTCGCCGCCGTCGCAGAACGGCAACCGTCAGATCGCGCTGACGTTCGAGGTCTCGCAGGGAGAGCACGCAGGCGAGACCATCACGTGGATCGCTGCGTTCCACAACACGCCCGACAAGAAGGGCCGCACCGGCGTCGACCGAATCATCGAGTCGCTCCAGTACCTCGGCTGGACCGGCGATGAGATCGCCGAGCTGGTCGACATCGACGAGGCGCGCGTGGCCGTGCTGTTCCCGAACGAGGTCGAGCTCGCGTGCTCGGTCGAGGAATACGACGGCAACACGCGCCTTCGCGTGAACTGGGTCAACCGCTTGGGCGGCGGTCGCTTCACGTTCAAGGAGCCGCTGAAGGGCGCCGATCTCAAGTCGTTCAGTTCGCAGATGCGCGGGCAGATTCGCAACATGCAGGGCGCCAAGAAGGCGAGCAACGGCGCGAGCAAGCCTGATCCGCATCCGAACGCGCCCGGCGTGAAGGATGACCTGCCTTTTCTGAGCTGCGAGATCGGTCACGAGCCGTCACCGATCGCACGGGTGCTCCGCTAGTCATGTCTCTGCGCGAGTACATCGAGGCGCGATGTGTGCCGATTCCGTTTTGCGGCTGCTGGATGTGGCTACGCTCAATAGGCAGTCACGGATACGGCAACGCGAAAGTTCCGGGAGCTAACGGCACGGTCGCGCATCGCGTTTCGTACCGCGCGTTCAAGGGTCCGATACCAAAAGGCATGCTCGTGCAGCACAGCTGTGACCAAAAATGGTGCGTCAACCCAGACCATTTGTCGCTCGGTACCGATGCAACCAACGCCGTCGACAAACAGATCAAAGGGCGTGCAGCAAAGAAGCTTAGGCCCGCAGACGTCCATCAGATCCGCGAGCTACTCGACACGGGCATGCCGATGCTTCGAATCGCGCGCCGATTCGGCGTTGATCCTGCGCTGATTCCGAGAATTCGAGATGGTCACGTCTGGCGTCATTTGCCGGAGCACTTTCGCACTCTGATATCCGAGGAGATCGACGAAGTGAACCGACAGCTAAAGGCCGTGTCATGAGCGAGGAAACGTTCGTCATGGACACGCTAGCCAGCGTCCGTAATCTCGCAGAGACCGTGCTGCGCCATGGGCAGCGATGACCGCTCACGTCATCTGGATCATCGTCGGCCAGTGTGGCGAATACAGCGACCACACGCAGTGGAACGTTTGCTGGCGACAGACCGAGGCTGAGGCATTGGCCGTTGTTGCCGTGCTGAACGGCGAAGCCGTCGACGCGAAGATCGAGTACGACGCGACGGACTACGACTGGACCACCGCCGACAAGCGCGCCAAGACCATGGCGGATCCGTTCTACCAAAACGACTACACGGAAACCAAGTACCACTGCGAGGCGCTCGCCGATGATGCGCGGGCGTTCGAGGCTGAGAAGGCGGTGCGCCGATGACCGCCTCCCTCCGCACTCAAGCGGCCGAGTTTTGCTCGGCGTTCGCCAGCTCGTGGGCGCTCGTGGGCGCGCCCCCGTGGGAGAGCGATGAATGGAGCCGGGACGCTGCCGACCTGGCAGTTCGGGCGTTCGTCCGCGTGGCACGCGACATGTTGCCGGAGCTGCGATGGGCCGAGGC
>JACDGR010000212.1 GCA_013821525.1 Actinomycetota bacterium | reverse complement strand
CCCGTACCGCGCCGCGGTGTCGGGATCGAAGGCAGCCGAGGGGGCGGCGAGCACCGCCGCGAGCCCGGCCCACGCCCCGGCGAGCGCGAACGCGATCCCGATCAGCCGGGCGACCGGTAGACCGACGAGCACGGCCGCGTCGAAATCTTGCGCGATCGCCTCGAGCGCGCGGCCGAACCGCGTGCGCTGCAGCAACCGCGCGCCGATCGCAGCCAACAAGAGTGCGGCAGCCGCGACGAAGAGCGAACGCACCTGGATCGTCGCACCGCCGACGTGCCAGAACCCGCCGTCACCGACATCCCTGAATGGGAGCGGATCGGGGAAGACGTACGCCGGCCGGTCGAAGAAGACGACCAGCATCGTGCGAATCGCGAACGCTACGGCGAGGGACGCACCGACCCAGCCGATCACGGAGCCACGGGCACGATAGGGCTCGATTGCGAGGAAGTACGAGCCTGCGCTCGCCGCCGCGGTGACCACGAGGCCCACGAGCAGTGCGAGCAAGAACCGCAAGCCGCCCACGCTCGTCTGAGAGACTGGCCCGGAGCCGGCGGCGACGACGAGCGTCACGAACACCCCCAGCGCGATCAGCTCACCGAAGGCGAAGTGAACGACGCCGGTCAGCCGAAAGACGATCGAGTGACCGACGGCGACGAGGCCGTAGACGGCGCCGGCCGCAAACCCGCTCGCGAGGATCTGAAGTGCGACCGCCAACGCGGCTCACTCTACGGTCATTGCGGCCTGATCAGCGCTACCGCAACACGGGCTCCGGGCGTGTCCGTAGGTTTATCCCCATGACGCTTCGCCTTTCCTCGGCCGGAGAATCGCACGGGCCTGCTCTCGTCGCGATCCTGACGGGACTCCCTGCGGGCCTAGAGCTCGACCGCACCGCCGTCGACGCCGACCTGAAGCGACGCCAGGAAGGCTACGGCCGCTCGCCGCGGCAGCAGATCGAGCAGGACCGGGTCGAGGTGCTTGCGGGCCTGCGGCACGGCCGCACCCTCGGCACGCCGCTTGCTCTCGTCGTCGCGAACGTCGATCACAAGAACTGGACGTGGGGGATGTCGCCGTGGCCGCCGGAGGGTGCGCCGACCGGCAAGGGAACGAAGCCCGTGACCCTCCCTCGTCCTGGGCATGCCGACCTGCCCGGCGTCCTCAAGTACGGCCACGACGACGTGCGCAACTCGCTCGAGCGCGCCTCGGCGCGTCACACGGCGGTGCATGTCGCGGCCGGTGCTGTCGCCAAGGCGCTGCTGGCGACGATCGGAATCCGCGTCGTCGGCTCTACGGTCGACGAGGAGCAGTTGCGCGTGCGCATCGATGAGGCTCGCTCCGCCCGAGACACCGTCGGCGGCATCGTCGAGGTGCGAGCGACCGGCGTGCCGCCCGGTCTTGGCACCTACGCCTCGAAGGACGACCGGCTCGACACGCGACTCGCGGGCGCGCTGATGGGGATCCAGGCGGTCAAGGGAGTCGAGATCGGCGACGGCTTCCTGCTCGCGAGCTTGCTGGGCTCACAGGCGCACGACGAGATTCGCACTGATCGTCGCCGCGACACGAACCACGCCGGCGGCATCGAGGCGGGCATCTCGAACGGCGAGGAGATCATCGTGCGTGCGGCGATGAAGCCGTTGCCGACGCTGATGAAGCCGCTGGCCTCCGTCGATCTCGCAACCGGCGAGGCGGCGAATGCGCTCGTCGAGCGCTCGGACGTCGCTGCCGTCGAGGCGCTCGCAGTCGTCGCCGAGTGCGCCGTCGCGTGGGAGCTTGCAGTTCTGGCCCTCGACAAGTTCGGCGGCGACCTGGTCGATGACTTCGTCGTAGCTCACGCCGCCTACGTCGAACGCATCGCATGGGCGTAGGCTCGACGGAGCCTGTCCCGAAGCAGTTGAACGCCGTCGGGCGCCATGTCGCGCTGATCGGCTTCATGGGAGCGGGGAAGACGACGATTGCCCCCGAGCTTGCGGCGGCGCTCGATCGCAAGGCAGTCGAGCTCGACGAGGTGGTTGCCCAGCATGTCGGCGACATCGGAACGGCGTTCGCGACGAAGGGCGAGGCGTTCTTTCGGGTTCAGGAGGCTCGGCGGGCCGTCGATGTGCTGGAGCGGCGGTCCTCGCTCGTCGTCAGCCTCGGAGGTGGGGCCGTCACCTCGCCATCGGTGCGCAGTGCGTTGAGCGACGCGTTCACGGTGCTGCTCGACGTCGACGCGGCGACGGCCTGGGCGCGGGTCGGCGGCACTCGGCCGCTCGCGCAGGAGGAGCAACGGTTCCGGGCCTTGCACGCCGAGCGACTGCCGGTCTACCGCAGCACGGCCGACGCGGTCGTCGAGAGCGGCGATCTCGACGGGGTCGTGCTCGCTGCCGCCGGCGTGCGGCACGAGCTCGGCGCGCTCAAGCGGCTCGGCGAGCTCGTGCCCGGAGACGGTGCGGTCGCGCTCGTCGCCGACACGACGGTGCTCGGCATCTACGGCTCGGCGGCGCAGCAGGCACTCGGCGACCGGCTCACGTCCGTGCACGAGCTGCCCTCCGGTGAGCGCGCGAAGCAACTGAGCGTGGTCGAGCAGCTGTGGAGCGAGCTGACGCTCGACCGGACCGGCACCGTCGTCGCACTCGGTGGCGGCGCTCTCACCGACACGGCCGGGTTCGCGGCGGCGGCGTACCTGCGTCGGATCGCCTGGGTCTCCGTGCCGACGACCCTCGTTGGCCAGGTCGATGCGGGGATCGGCGGTAAGACAGCCATCGACACCGCGCAGGGCAAGAACCTGGTCGGGGCATTCCACTGGCCGGCGCGAGTCGTGATCGACGAGGCGCTGCTCGAGACGCTGCCGGAGCGAGAGCGCCGCCAGGGCCAGGCCGAGCTGATCAAGACCGAGCTGCTCGCGGGCAGGCCGCTCGACGTGCGGAGTGCCGCGGCCTACAAATCGGCCCTCTGCGTGCGCGATCCCCACGACCGCGGGCCGCGGAACTGGCTCAACCTGGGGCACACCTTCGCGCACGGTCTCGAGGCCGCGGCGGACTTCGACCTCCCGCACGGGGAGGCGGTGGCGCTCGGGCTGCTGGCGGCGCTCCGCCTGAGCGGGCGCGACCCGAAACCGGTGGTGGACGTCCTCGACCCGCAACCGGTGCGTGTGGATCGCGACCGAGCCTGGGCCGCCCTCCTGCGGGACAAGAAGCGCACCGGGGACGAGATCAACCTCGTGCTGGTGGGCGACGAGGGGCCGTACGTCGAGGCGCGACCCGCCGACGAGGTTCGCGCGGCGCTGGATACGCTCATCCGCGACTGATGCAGATTCTCGTCCTCAACGGCGTCAACCTCGACGTGATCGGCCGCCGCGATCCGGCGCTGTACGGCGGGCTGAGCCTGAACGAGCTCGAGCGTCGTGTGTACGAGTGGGCGCACGCGCTCGACATCTCCGCGAGGTGCCGTCAGAGCAACAGCGAAGGCGAGTTCATCGAGTGGATCCATGACGCGTACGCCGACGTGGACGCGCTGATCGTCAACCCCGGCGCGTGGAGTCACTACAGCTATGCAATCCGCGATGCGCTCGAGCTCCTCCAGGTGCCGGTCGTCGAGGTGCACCTCTCGAACATCACCGAGCGTGAGGAGTGGCGGCGCACGAGCGTGATCGCTGACGTCGTCTCGCACCGGGTGATCGGCAAGGGGCCGGAGGGTTACCGCGAGGCGCTCGAGTTCCTCGCCGGGAAGACGAGCGTTGAATAGTCGCCTCGCTGCAGTCGGGGCAAAGCTCGACGCCCCGCTCCTGATCACCAACCTGACGAACGTTCTCTACCTGACCGGGTTCGAGAGCTCGAATGCCGCGCTGCTCGTCGAACCGGGCGGCGAGGCGACGCTCTACACCGACTTCCGCTACATCGAGTCTGCGCGCGCAATCGACGGAGTGCACGTCGAGTTGCTGAAGCGCGCGATCATCAGCGATCTCGCGGGCAAGCTGCCGTCGAGCGTGCAGTTCGAGGCCGACGCGTTGCCATACGCCCAGTGGCAGGCGCTCGCGGAGCACAGCGGCGATCTCGTTCCTGCACGCGGCATCGTCGAGGGGGTGCGAGCGATCAAGGACGAGGACGAAGTTGCAAAGCTCCGACACGCTTGTGAGGTCGCCGACCGCGGGCTCGACGCGCTGACTCGGGAGCAGTGGACTGGTCGCACCGAGCGTGAGCTCGCGTGGCGTCTGCGGGAGTTGCTGCACGAGGCCGGTGCCGACGAGCTCTCGTTCGACAGCATCGTCGCGTCGGGGCCGAACGGTGCGCTGCCGCATGCGCATCCGACTGACCGGATCGTCGAGCGCGGGACGCTCGTCACCGTCGACTGGGGCGTACGGATCGACGGCTACTACAGCGACTGCACCCGGGCCTACTCGACCGGTGACCTGCCCGATCGTCTGCGCGAGGCGTACGACGTCTGTCTCGAGGCGCAGCAGCGTGCGTGCGACAACATCAAGGCCGGCCTGACCGGTGTGCAGGCGGATGCGTTGGCGCGCGACCCGATCACCGATGCCGGGTTCGGCGCGGAGTTCGGCCACGGACTCGGCCACGGCGTCGGGCTGGAGGTGCACGAGACACCGCGCCTCTCGACGGAGTCGACGGACACGCTCGAGGTCGGGCAGGCAGTCACGATCGAGCCCGGGATCTACATCGAGGGTCTCGGCGGCGTGCGCATCGAGGACCTCGGAATCGTTCGCGCCGACGGCGTCGAGCTGCTCACCGCGCTGCCGAAGACGTTGACCGAGGTCAGCTAGCCTCCCTGGCGCGCAGATGGCCGAAGTCGTTTCGACAAACCAGTTCCGCAACGGCATGCACATCGAGCTCGATGGGCAGACGTGGCGCATCGTCGAGTTCCAGCACGTCAAGCCCGGCAAGGGCGGCGCCTTCGTGCGCACGAAGCTGAAGGGGCTCGCGAGCGGCTCCGTCGTCGATCGCACGTTCCGCGCGGGCGAGAAATTCGCGCGCGTGCGGACGGAGCAGAAGAACATGCAATACCTCTACGACGCCGGTGACGAGGTCGTGTTCATGGACGAGTCGAACTACGAGCAGCTCTCGCTGCAGCGCTCCCTCCTCGAGGACGAGCTGCCGTTCATGCAGCCCTCCTCCTCGGTGCAGGTGATGTTCGTCGGCGGCGACCCCTCGGGTGTGGAGCTTCCCTCGTCGGTCGTCCTCGAGGTGTCAGAGACCGAGCCCGGCGTCAAGGGAGACACGGTCTCCAACGTGACCAAGCCCGCGACCCTCGAGACGGGCGCGGTCATCCAGGTCCCGTTGTTCGTGAACGTCGGCGACAAGATCAAGCTCGATCCGAAGGAAAAGCGCTACATCCAGCGCGCGTAGAGGTCTGACGCCGGAATCGGGCCGGGCCGTTCGGTGTGCGCGCTAAGGTCTTCCGGCATGCCGCGCCTCGTCGATACGACGATCCGCGTCCTCAGCCAGGAACCGCTCGCGGGCCTGATGCCGACGGCGGATCTGTTGCGCCTGGCCGAACTCCTCGACGGGGCAGGCTTCGCCTACCTCGAAGTATCGGGCGGAGGCGTGTTCGACAATGCCGTACGCCGGGGCGTCGAGAGCCCGTGGGAGCGAATTCGCGCGCTCAAGGCTCGCACGAAGACGCCGCTCGCCCTGGCGCTTCGCGGCCGCTTCCTCGTCGGCTCGCGACCGGTCGGCGGTGACTTCGCACGTCGTTTCGTGGCGAGCGCGGCGCAGAGTGGCATCGAGGTCTTTCGGCTCCACGACCCGCTGAACGACGTCGACAACCTCCGTGAGGCGGCCGAGGCGATCGTCGATTCGGGCGCGGAGTTCGAGGCTGGTCTCCTCTATGGCAGCGGGCGGCACGTGGCGCTCGTGGACGCCGCCAAGCGACTGCCGCAGCTGGGCGCCGCGCGGATCATCCTCAACGACCCGGCCGCATTGCTCCAGCCGCACCGGGCAAGTGAGCTCGTCGCGGAGTTGCGCGAGGTCTCCGGCCTGCCGGTCGGGCTCTACGCGCAGGGAGCGGGCGGCAACGCGCTCGCGGCATCGATCGAAGCCTCGCGCGCAGGCGCCGACCTGATCGCGGCCGCGGTCTACCCGGTCGCGCTGACGATGCACCGTGTGTCGGCGGAGGCACTTGCGCAGGCGCTGGCCGGGCTCGGGCTCGACACGGGCGTCGATCTGCAGAAGCTCTGGGAAGCATCCGACCTCGTCGACGAGCACATCGGTGACGAGCCGGTCTCGCCACTCCCGCCGCGCGTCGCCGTCCGCGCAGCG
>JACDGR010000211.1 GCA_013821525.1 Actinomycetota bacterium | reverse complement strand
ATCCAGCGCCGGCACCAGAAGCTGGTCGAAGAGACCCCGTCACCCGCGGTCTCGCCCGAGCTGCGCGCTCGGATCGGCCAGATCGCGGTCGATGCCGCGCGCGCGGCCGGCTACCGGTCGGCCGGGACGATCGAAGGGCTTCTGACCGGCAACGGCGACTACTTCTTCATGGAGATGAACACGCGGATCCAGGTCGAGCACACCGTCACGGAGCTCGTGACCGGGCTCGATCTGATCCGTGAGCAGGTGCAGGTCGCAGCAGGAGAGCCGCTCTCGTTGACGCAGGAGGACGTCGTGCTGCGCGGGCACGCGATCGAGTGCCGGATCAACGCGGAGGATCCATCGAGCGGCTTCCTACCGAGCCCCGGGCGGATCACGGCCTATCGCGAGCCGTCCGGCCCTGGGGTGCGCGTCGACTCCGGTGTCGTCGCCGGCTCCGAGATCAGCGGCCTCTACGACCCGATGATCGCGAAGCTGATCGTGCACGACCGAGACCGCGAGACGGCGCGCCGCCGCATGCTCCGCGCCCTGTCGGAATTCGAGATCGGAGGTGTGAAGTCGCTGGTCGGCTTTCACCGAGCGCTGCTCGAGCACCCGTGCTTCGTGGCGGGCGAGACGTGCCACGGCCTCGTCGAGTCGGAGGAGCTGGCGGAGCGCGCTGAGCAGTTCTCTGGTCAGGCAACAACCGTAGCTGCGCCCTCGGATGGATCGTTGTCCGAACGGACGAGAGTGGCCGAAGTGGACGGGCGCCGTGTCGTCGTGAAGGTGCTCGTCCCCGATCCGCCCTATCGCGCGCTCGCGCGCCGGCGCCGGGAACGGGAGGCGGCTGCCGGCGCAGCGGGCGGCGACCTCGTGGTCAGTCCGATGCAGGGCACCGTCCTCGACGTGAAGGTCGCCGAGGGCGACAGCGTCGAGGCGGGGCAGGTGCTGTGCATCGTCGAGGCGATGAAGATGGAGAACGAGGTCGTCGCGCATAAGCCCGGTGTGATCGAGGAACTCGTCGTCGCTGCAGGCTCAGCCGTGACGAGCGGTCAGGCGATCTGCGCGATCCGCGCGGAGTCCTAGAGGGAGCGCTGGTAGGAGCGGAACGTCGTCGTCGCCCAGGCGGCGGTGACCGCCGAGAGCGCGAGGAGCAATGCGAGGTAGAGCGCGACTGTGCCCCACGAGGTGCCCGGGAGCACCACCTCGCGTGCGGCACGCACGCCCCAGTCGACGGGGTTGAAGCGAGCCGCCGTCTGCATCCAGCCGGGCATCTGCGAGCGGGCGATCATCGTCGTCGAGAGGAAGAGCAGCGGCAGCCCGATGAAGTTGGCGACGGCGATCATCGTCGCCTCGCGGCGCGTCAGCAGCGCGATCGCCTGTGACACGCCGGCGAACGCGCTGTTGACGAGGATCGCGGCGATGATGATCACGAGCCAGCCGAGCACGCCGGTATGCACGCGCACGCCGAGGGCGAGTGAGACGAGCAGGATGATCAGCGCCTGGATCGCAGCGGTCAACGCGGAGCGAACGATCTGCGAGAGGACGATCGCGAAGCGCGATGCCGGTGTCGCGAGAAAGCGTTCGATCACCTTGTGGTCGAGGTCGGCGATCATCGACATTCCGCTCCACGTTGCGCCGAAGAATGCGTTCATGACGACGATCGCCGGTGCGAGGAAGGTGATGTAGGAACTCGTGCCGAACCCCCCGAGCCGCGTCACGTTGCGGAACAGCTGCCCGTAGAGCACGAGCCAGACCATCGGTTGCACGAGCAGCAGGACGATCCAGATCGGCTCGCGCATCAGGTTGCGCGCCTGTCGTGTCGTCATGAACCAGGTGTGCCGCAAGAGCGTCACTCGCCGCGATCCTCCGAGCTGAACTCGCGTCCGGTGAAGTGCAAGTAGACGTCGTCGAGCGACGGGCGCGACAACGAGACCGACGCGACCGGTATGCCGGCGCCGTCGAGCGCGGAGATGATTCCCGGCAGCGCGCGGCCGCCGTTCTCGACCCGGGAGACGATCGTGCGCCCGTCGATCACCTGCTCCGGCTTGGCGCCGACGCCGACCAGCACGCGCTGCGCCTCGTCGAGCGCCCCGTTCGTCAGCTCGATGTGCACGGCGTCACCGCGCAGTCCCGCCTTCAGATCGGCTGGCGTCCCTTCGACGACGATCTTGCCGCGCGAGACGATCGCGAGCCGGCCCGCGAGCTGGTCGGCTTCCTCGAGGTAGTGCGTGGTCAGGAGGATCGTCAGTGACTCGGCAACTGCGAGGCGCGAGACCTCGGCCCACATCGCGACGCGCGCTTCCGGATCCAGACCCGTCGTCGGCTCGTCGAGGAAGAGGACGCGCGGACGGTGCACGAGCCCGAGCGCGATGTCGAGTCGGCGGCGCATGCCGCCCGAGTAGTTCTTGACGATGCGATCCGCGGCGTCGGAGATGCCGACGAGGTCGAGCAGATGGTCGGCACGGCTGCGCAGATCGCGGCCGCTCATCCCCTGCACGCGTCCCTGTAGCATCAGATTCTCGCGGCCCGTCCCGTACTGGTCGACGCCCGAATCCTGCGGGACGTAGCCGATCGCGCGCCGCACGGCGTTCTGTTCGCGCCGCACGTCGTGCCCCGCAACGGCGGCGGTGCCCTCGTCGGCGTGAGTGAGCGTGACGAGCACGCGCACGGTCGTCGACTTCCCCGCGCCGTTCGGCCCGAGCAGCGCGAAGACCTCACCCTCGCCGACCGCGAAGGAGACGCCGTCCAGCGCCTGCACCTCGCCGTAGCGCTTGCGCAGGCCGTCGACCGCGATCGCATCCATGCCCAAACGCTAGCGGTACTGCGACCGCGCTTCGCGGGGCGCCGCTAGAGTCCGGCCCGGCCGATGGATCTCAACGAGTACCAGGGCAAACAGCTCTTCAAGCAGTTCGGCATCCCCGTCTCCGACGGTCGGCTTGCGCACACCCCGGCGGAGGCGCGTGCCGCTGCAGAGGAGATCGGCGGCCAGGTCGTCGTCAAGGCGCAGGTGCTCACGGGCGGCCGTGGTAAGGCCGGCGGCGTGAAGCTCGCCGAGGATCCGGACGACGCGGAGCAGAAGGCGAAGGACATTCTCGGGCTCGACATCAACGGTCACGTGGTCGAAAAGCTCTGGATCGAGAAAGCCTCCGACATCGCGAAGGAGTACTACCTCTCGATCACGTTCGATCGAGGCGCGAAGAAGCCGCTCTTCATGTTCACGACGCAGGGCGGCGTCGAGATCGAGGAGGTCGCTGAGAACAATCCCGACGCGCTCGTACGGCTCCACGTCGATGCACTCGAGGGTTATCAGCCGTGGGTCGCTCGGCGACTCGTCTACGGCGCGGGCGTCGAGGATCCGTCCGAGCAGAAGCAGATCAGCGCCATCATCGGGCAGCTCTACCGTTGCTTCGTCGAGTGCGACGCAATGCTGACTGAGATCAACCCTCTGATCGTGACGCCCGACGGCGAGGTGAAGGCGCTCGATTCCAAGTTCACGGTCGACGACAGTGCGCTCTACCGCCATCCCGACATCGCCGAGTTCCGCGACGCCGGCGCCGCGGATCCGCTCGAAGCGCTCGCACGCGAGAAGGGCGTCACCTACGTGAAGCTCGATGGCTCCGTCGGGATCCTCGGGAACGGAGCCGGGCTCTCGATGTCGACGGTCGACGTGGTCGTCGTCGCGGGCGGGAAGCCTGCGAACTTCTGCGACCTCGGCGGCGGCGGGAACGCGCAGGGCGTTGTCGATGCGCTCGAGGTGATCACGAAGGACGAGCAGGTCAAGTCGATCTTCTTCAACATCTTTGGCGGGATCACGCGCTGCGACGAGGTCGCGCGCGGGATCCTCGAGGCGCTCGAGCGCCTGCAGCTGACTGTTCCGATCGTGGTGCGTCTCGACGGTACGAACGCCGAGGAAGGCCGCAAGATCCTTGCCGAGGCTGCAGCCGCGAACCTCTACGTCGAGCCGACGATGCTCGACGCCGCGACGCGGGCGGTGGAGCTCGCCGCATGAGCGCCTGGGACGAGCGCGCGGAGCGGTATCGCACGTCGCAGACGCACGCCGAGGGCGATGACCTCGATGCTGTCGTCGAGCTGTGCAACCCGCACGCGGGCGTCAAGATCCTCGACGTCGCCACAGGCGGCGGCCACGTCGCACGCCGGCTGCGCGACGAGGGCGCGGAGGTCGTCACCTGCGACGCCTCGCGCGGCATGCAGCCCGACGTCGTCACACCGGCCGAGCACTTGCCGTTCGCGGATGGATCCTTCGACGTCGTCGTATCGCGCATCGCTGCGCATCACTTCGACGATCTCGGCGCCGCGCTGGGCGAGATGATTCGCGTCTCGAACCGTGTGCTCGTCGTCGAAGACATGCTCTACCGCAGCGAGGAAGAGCACGAGGCGGAAAAGCTCCGCGATCCGACGCACAACCGGTCGCTGACCGCCGAAGAATGGCGTGACGTACTCGTCGAGGCCGGCCTCGAGATCGAGCAAGAGCTCTTCTTCTCCAAGGAGCACGACTTCGACGAGTGGCTTGCGCGCACCGACTGCGCGGGTCCTGACGCGGAGCGCGTGCGCGAGTTGCTCGCGCAGTACAGCTCCGACGACGGCAGCAGCTGGTCGAACGATTACATCGTCGTCAAAGCCCGCAAATCACAGAGGTAGTCCAGTGGCGATCATCGTCGATAACGACACGAAGCTCGTCGTGTCCGGCCTCACCGGTTCCGAGGGGCGCTTCCACGGATTGCGCAACCGCGCGTACGGCACGAATCTCGTCGCGGGTGTGACGCCGGGCAAGGGCGGCCAGGATGTCGAGGGCGTACCGGTGTTCAACACGGTCTCTGACGCCGTCGGCGAGGCCGGGGCGAACACGTCGATGGTTTTCGTCCCGGCGCGCTTCGCACCCGACGCGATCTACGAAGCTGTCGACGCCGGGATCACGACGGTGATCTGCATCACGGAGCACATCCCTGCGCACGAGATGCTGCGGGTCTACACGTACGTGCGCACGAAGGGTGTGACGCTGATCGGGCCGAACTGCCCGGGCGTGCTCTCGCCCGGCAAGGCGAACGTGGGGATCATCCCGGCCGAGGTCTTCAAGCCCGGCTCGATCGGGCTGGTCTCACGCTCGGGGACGCTCACCTACCAGATCGGCAACGAGCTGGCCCAGCGCGGTCTCGGCAACTCGACGATCGTCGGCATCGGTGGCGACCCCGTCGTCGGCTCGAGCTTCATCGACGTGCTCGAGAAGTTCGAGGCCGACGAGGAGACGACGACCGTCGTGCTCGTCGGCGAGATCGGCGGCGACGAGGAGGAAAAGGCGGCGACCTGGATCTCCGACCACATGAGCAAGCCGGTCTTCTCGTACATTGCCGGCTTCTCCGCGCCGCCGGGCAAGACGATGGGACATGCAGGCGCGATCATCTCCGGCTCGTCCGGAACGGCGGTCGCAAAGAAAGAAGCCCTCGAGGCCGTGGGAGTCAAGGTCGGCACGACCCCGACCGAGGTCGCCGAGCTCGTCATCGCCGCAGCCGGCTGAGTCCCGACCGGCGCCGAGCCGCACCGTCACATCCCGTCGCTCGAGCGTCACTGTTTCGCGACGGAGGCTGCCACCGGACATGTCCCGCGACGAACGGGATGGCCGCTGGGCCTCCGCGGCAGTGTGGAAAACCGGTCACGTCTCAGTGCGGGAGGCTGCCGCCTGAGGAACTGAGTGCGGGAGGCTGCCGCCTGAGGAACTGACGCCGGCGCTTCATCGAGAGGTCCCTGCCGAACGCGGCGCGTCACACGCGGGGCACACGTCTGTTGCACTTCCGTGTCGGTGTCTGACACCACCGAAATGCCGCGCCAGCCCGCATCCCGTCTGGGTTTGCGTGGCACCTGTGAATAGAACGTCACCCGGACGAGACGGTGTCTGACACCGGGGTTAGCGCCCGGTTCGACGTCCCGTTTTTGGCGCTCCTACGTGCCGACGGGGAGGGCTAGGCGGAAGCGGGCGCCCGTTGTGCTCGTCTCGGCCGTGGCGGTGCCGCCGTGGGCTTCGGCTGCTTCGCGCACGATCGCGAGGCCGAGACCCGAGCCGGGCTTCGAACGGGCGGTCGCGGCCCGGTAGAAGCGGTCGAAGACGCGCGGGAGATCCTCCTCGGCGATGCCCGGGCCGTGATCCTGGACGATCACCTCGCCACCGCGCACCGTCACCTCGATCGGCGCGCCCGCCGGGCTGTACTTGACAGCGTTGTCGAGCAGGTTCGAGATCGCGCGCTCGAGCAGCGTCGCGTCGGCATGCACC
>JACDGR010000006.1 GCA_013821525.1 Actinomycetota bacterium | reverse complement strand
CCCCGGGCCACATCTGGCAGGCGATTCGAGAGAACGAGCTGCGCGTCGAGGTGCTCGGATTGCGGCCCTACGCGTACAAGCTGATGGCCTTCGTGCTCGCATCGTTCCTCGCGACGGCGGGCGGAGTCGTCTACCTGCTCCTGCTCGGTGGAGCCACGACCGGCGTCACCGGTGCGAACTTCACCCTGACGCTGCTCGTGATGGTCGTGATCGGCGGAACGGGCACGCGCTACGGCGCGCTGATCGGCGGGATCCTCTACACCTGGGCCGACCAGCGGCTCGGCGACGCATCGGGATCGCACACAGTCTCGCGGCTGCCCGGTGTGCTCCGCACCCCACTCGAGCAGCCGCTGTTCGTGCTCGGCGTGCTCTTCATCCTCGTCGTCTTCTTCGTTCCAGGCGGCCTCGCGCGCATCGGCCGCGTGCGTCGCCCGCGTACGCTGCAGCGCCTGCAGGAGGCGATGCAGCGATGAAGGTCGCGTGGCGTGAAAGCGGCGCGGGCGAGACCGTGCTCCTGATCCAGGGCCTCGGGTACGGCGCGTGGGGCTGGGATCCAGTCGTCCCCGGTCTCGCGGAGCGGTTTCGCGTTCTCTCATTCGACAACCGCGGCATCGGCGATTCCGACAAGCCGGCCGGTCCGTACACGGCGAGGATGATGGCCGACGACGCGCTCCAGGTGCTCGACGAGGCCGGGGTCGAGCGCGCGCACGTCGTCGGGGCGAGCCTCGGCGGCATGATCGCCCAAGAGCTCGCGGTCGCAGCGCCCGAGCGGGTCGAAAAGCTCGTGCTCGCGTGCACGACGCCCGGCGGTGCAGCGGGCGTGCCGATGCCGGAGGTGACGATCCGGCTCTTCCAGGAGGCTGCGACGCTCGCGCCCGAGGTGGCCCTGCGCAGGTTCGTCCAGAACGCGCTCGGGACCGAGCCGGCCGAGAGCCTCGTCGACGAGCTCTTCGCGCTGCGCGTCGCGAATCCGCCCGATCCCGAGGGCTGGCAGGCGCAGGCAGCCGCCGGGACGACGTTCCCAGGCGTCGACGGCGCGATCGAAGCCCCGACGCTCGTGCTGCAGGGGACGTCGGACAACGTGGTTGCGGCTGGGAACGCGGAGGTGCTGGCGGCACGCATCCCCGGCGCACGTATCGAGCTCTTCGAGGGAGCGGGCCACCTCTTCTTCTGGGAGCAGCCCGACGCGTTCGTCAGGATCGTCACCGAGTTCGTGAGATGAACGAGCACACCATCGACCACATCATTCGCGACCGAGCGCGGATCACTCCAGATCGCATCGCGATCGAGGAGGCCGGCCGCACGTGGACCTACGCGCAGCTCGACGTACGGTCGGACGAGCTCGCGTCCGGCCTCGTCCACGGTGAGCGCGTCTCGACGCTGACCGGCAACTCCGGCGAGCACGTCGCGCTGCTGTTCGCCTGCGCGAAGACCGGCGCCATCCTGCACCCGATCTCGTGGCGGCTCGCTCCGGCAGAGATCGCGTTCCAACTGGACGACGCCGAGCCATCCGTGTTCCTCGTCGAGGATGGGTACCGCGACCTGGCTGCAGCAGCGCTGGCGCTCGCGCGGGTGCAACCAGCTCGGGAACTTTGTGTGGACTCCACACAAAGTCGGGGTGCGCCCCGCAGTGACGACCCGCTGCTCCTCATCTACACCTCCGGCACGACCGGGAAGCCAAAGGGGGCGCTGCTCACGCACGCGAACTGCTTCTGGACGAACCTTTCGTTCGACCTTGCAACCGGAGTGCGCCCCGACGACGTGATCCTGCAGGTGCTCCCGCAGTTCCACTGCGGCGGCTGGAACGTGCAGTCGATCCTGGCCTGGTGGAAGGGCGCGCGGGTGGTGCTCGAGCGGAGCTTCGACGCGGCCCGTGCGCTCGAGCTGATCGCCTTGCGGGGCATCACGACGATGATGGGCGTGCCGGCGAACTACCTCTTCATGGCGCAGGAGCCGAACTTCGCCGAGGCCGACCTCAGCTCGCTGCGACTTGCTGTCGTCGGCGGTGCAGCGATGCCGGAGACGCTGCTCGACACCTGGTCGGAGCGCGGCGTCGACATCGTGCAGGGCTACGGGCTCACCGAGGCAGCGCCGAACGTGCTCTGTCTGCCGCCGGAAGATGCGCGACGCAAGGCGGGCTGGGCAGGGAAGCCCTACCCGTACGTCGAGTGCGACCTTTCGCCCGAAGGAGAGCTGCTCGTCCGCGGCCCGAACGTCTTCGCCGGCTACTGGCGCAACGACGCAGCGACAGCCGCCGCCTCGCGCGAGGGCTGGCTGCTGACGGGTGACGTCGCCGAGCGCGACGAGGACGGCTGTTACAGGATCCGCGGCCGGCTCAAGGACATGGTCGTCTCCGGCGGGGAGAACATCTACCCCGCCGAGATCGAAGCGGTGCTGCACGAGCACCCCGCCGTTGCCGACGTCGCGGTCGTCGGTGCGCCCGACGAGCGTTGGGGCGAGGTTTGCGTCGCGTTCGTCGTCGTCTCCTCCGGGGTGTCCGACGACGAGTTGCGCGCGCACTGCGCGCAACAGCTCGCACGGTTCAAGGTGCCGAAGGAGTTCCGGATCGTCGACTCGCTTCCGCGTAACTCGATGGGCAAGATCGTCAAGTCCGAGCTGGTCGTCGCTGCGTGACCGACACCGTGCTCACGAACGTCGACGGCCGCCCGCTCTCGAAGCGCGGCCTCGATACGCGGCGTCGGCTGCTCGACGCTGCCGAGCGCGTCTTCGGAGACCTCGGCTACCACGAGGCATCGGTCGTCAAGCTCGCCGAGGTCGCGGGCGTCGCTGCCGGCACCTTCTACCTCTACTTCGACTCGAAGAAGGCCGTCTTCGACGAGCTCGTGCGCGACCTGAATCGCCGCGTGCGCCGCGCGATGAAGCAGGGCTCGTCGCAGGGAACGACGCGGGTCGAGAGCGAGCTGCTCGGCTTCGACGCGTACTTCCGCTTCACCGCCGAGCACCCCGCGCTCTATCGGATCATCCGGCAGGCCGAGTTCGTCTCGCCCGAGATGCTGCGCTACCACTACGACCGTCTGTCGCGCGGCTACATCGAGGCGCTGCGCGCTGCGGTCGATTCCGGCGAGATCGGAGAGCTCGATCCCGAGGTCGCGGCGTACGCGCTGATGGGCATGGGCGAGCTGATCGGCATGCGCTGGATCCTCTGGGGTGACCGCGGCCCGCTGCCGGGCGCCGTGATCGACGAGCTCCGACGCATCATCGGCTGCGTCCTCGAGGCACCCGGCGCATGAGGCGCGTCGGGCTCGCGGCGACCGCTTCGTACCTTCCGGAGCGGTGGATGACCGCTGCCGAGGTCGCCGAGGCATCGGGCATCCCCGAGCAGGTGATCGTCCAGAAGTTCGGCCTGCGTGGGAAGCACATCGCCGCCGAGGACGAGCACGTCAGCGACCTCTCGATCGCTGCCGCGGAGCGCCTGCTCACTGAGACCGAGACCGATCCCGCCTCGATCGACGTAGTCATGTACTACGGCTCGATGTGGCGGGACTTCCCCGTCTGGCAGGCCGCGCCGCACATCGCCGATCGGCTCGGTGCGACGAACGCGTTCGCCGTCGAGTACGCAAACGTCTCGCACGGCACGCCGATCGCGCTACGCCTCGCCCGCGACCTGCTGCGCGCCGAAGACGAGCTGCAGACGATCCTCGTGGTCGCTGCCTGCCGCGAGTCCTACCTCCTCGACTATGGCAACGCGCGCTCGCGCTTCATGTTCAACTTCGGGGACGGCGCCGTCGCCGGACTGGTCGTCGGTGACGCCGGCCGCAACGAGGTGCTCGGCTCTCACGCGCTGACCGACGGCTCCTACTCGCTCCAGGTGAAGGTGCCGGGTGGGGGATCCGTCGATCCAACCGGCTATCGGTACCTCGACGTCGAGGATCCGCAGTCGATGAAGGGTGGGCTGGACGAGGTATCGCTACCGAATTTCGTGCGCGCGGCGCGCGGTGCGGTAGAGCGCTCCGGCCTCACTCTGGCAGACGTCGCGTTCGTCTGTCCGCTGCACACGAAGCGCTCGATGTTCATGGCGTTGCTCTCGGAGCTCGACCTGCGCGAAGATCAGGCGATGTACCTCGACGACACGGGCCACATGAGCGGCGTCGATTCACTACTCGGGCTCGACCGAGCTGTCCGCGAAGGCCGGGTGCAGGACGGCGATGTCGTGCTGCTGCTCTCGGCGGGCACGGGGTACACCTGGGCTGCAACCGTCGTCCGCTGGGGGGAGATCAGATGATGAAGGTCGGGGACACGTACGGGCCGTCGAGCTGGATCGACGTGCCACAGGAGAAGATCGACGCGTTCGCCGAGGCGACCGGTGACCACCAGTGGATCCACGTCGATCCAGCGCGCGCGCAGGAGGGGCCGTTTGGCACCACGATCGCGCACGGGTACCTGACGCTCTCGCTGCTCCCGGTCGCTTCCTACGAGGTGATCCCGCGTGCAGGGCGCATGGGAATCAACTACGGCCTGAATCGCGTGCGCTTTCCGGCCCCCGTGCCGGTCGGTTCTCGGCTGCGGGCGTCGTTCGCGGTCGTCGCGGTCGACGAGTTCGACGGTGGAACCCAGGTGACGATGTCGGCGACGGTCGCGCGGGAGGGCGGCGACAAGCCCGTCTGTGTCGCCGAGGTCGTATTCCGCCACTACCTCTGATGGCCGACACCGCGAGGGTGGCGCTCGTCACCGGTGCACGCGGCGGCATCGGGTCGGCGATCGTTGCCCAGCTCGAGTCGGATGGCTGGATCGTGCACGCTGTCGACGTCGACGAGGCCGACCTGACGACGCGCGAGGGAAATCGCAGCGTCGTCGACGCGGCGCTCGCTGCGCACGGCCGGCTCGACGCGATCGTGCCCAACGCAGGTTTCCAGCACGTCGCACCGGTGCGTGAGTTTCCGGAGGAGCAGTGGGATCGGTTGCTCGCGCTACTCCTGACCTCACCGTTTCTGCTCAGCCGGTACGCGTGGGACGCACTCGCCACCTCGGGCGAAGGTCGAATCTGCGTCGTTGCCTCTGCACATGCACTCGCGGCGTCCCCATTCAAGGCGGGCTACGTCGCCGCGAAGCATGGCGTGCTCGGACTGGTGAAGACGCTCGCGCTCGAGGGCGCGCCGGTAGGAATCAGCGCCACCGCGGTCTGCCCTGGGTACGTGCGCACTCCGCTCGTCGAGGCGCAGATCTCCGCTCAGGCGGCCGTGCACGACCTGCCGCCGGAGCAGGTGCTGACGGACGTGTTGCTCAGGCGGCAGGCGGTCAAGCGACTGCTCGAACCGTCCGAGGTCGCCGCGGTCGTTGGGTTTCTGCTCAGCCCGGCGGGGCGCGGGATCACCGGCGTGCCGGTGCCGATCGACCTCGGCTGGACGGCCGCCTAGACGGCGATTGGATCCCGGACATTCGAAATTGGGATCCCAATTTGACCCTAAAGTGAGCAATTACGCCGTAATTATGATATCTAGGATCCAGAAACGTCATCAAGTCGGGAGCCAGGACGCAATGGAGACCAAAGATCGGATCCAAGAGAGGGCTAGCCAGCTCGAGCAAGGGTGGGCGCAGGACGAGCGCTGGGCGGGCATCGAACGCCTCTACTCGGCCGAGGAGGTCGTGCGCCTGCGCGGCTCGGTCGTGCCCGAGTCGACGCTTGGACGCCTCGGCGCCGAGCGGCTCTGGCGCCTGCTCACCGAGGGTGAGTATGTGAACACGCTCGGCGCGCTCACCGGCAACCAGGCGATGCAGCAGGTCAAGGCCGGGCTGAAGGCGATCTATCTCTCCGGCTGGCAGGTCGCCGCCGACGCGAACGTCGCAGGTTCCACCTACCCCGATCAGAGCCTCTATCCGTCGAACTCCGTGCCGCAAGTCGTCCGCCGCTTGAACAACGCCTTGCAGCGCGCCGATCAGATCGACTGGTCCGAGGAGCGCAACGGCACCGACTGGTACGCGCCGATCGTCGCCGACGCCGAGGCTGGATTCGGCGGCGCGTTGAACGCCTACGAGTTGATGCGCGGGATGATCGAGGCAGGTGCGGCCGGTGTGCACTTCGAGGATCAGCTGGCGGCCGAGAAGAAGTGCGGTCACCTCGGCGGCAAGGTGCTCGTGCCGACATCGCAGTTCATCCGCACGCTCACCGCCGCCCGGCTGGCAGCAGACGTGCTGAACGTGCCGACCGTGCTGATCGCCCGCACCGATGCGCTCAGCGCGACGCTCCTGACGACCGACATCGACGAACGCGATGCACCGTTCGTGACCGGCGAGCGCACGAGCGAGGGCTTCTTCACCGTCAAGGACGGTCTCGAGACCGCGATCGCCCGGTCGCTCGCGTACGCGCCATATGCGGACGTGCTCTGGTTCGAGACCTCGACACCCGACCTGGGGGAGGCGAAGGCGTTCGCCGACGCGATCCACGAGCACCATCCGCGCAAGCTGCTCGCGTACAACTGCTCACCGTCCTTCAACTGGCGCAAGGCGCTCTCGGATGAAGAGATCGCGGGCTTCCAGCAGCAGCTCGGCGAATGGGGCTATCGATTCCAGTTCATCACTCTCGCGGGCTTCCACTCCCTGAACGCGGGCATGTTCGAGCTCGCGAGCGGCTACCGCGACCGTGGGATGAGCGCCTACGTCGAGCTGCAGGAGCGCGAATTCGACATGGAAGCGGCGGGGTACACCGCCTCAAAGCACCAGCGAGAGGTCGGTGCGGGATACTTCGACAAGGTGGCCCAGGCTGTGTCCAAGGAATCCTCGACGCTCGCCCTCCACGGCTCGACGGAGGAAGCGCAATTCGCGTAGATCCGCTCTCGCCGGAGGCGCTCGCGTTCGTCGATCGCCTGCACCGCGAACTCAACCCCGAACGCGAGCGCCTGCTCGCCGAACGGGGCGTGCGCAGGGGGCTGCGCCCGCAGTTCGTGCGGGCGCCGGAGGACTTCACCGTCGCTCCGGCGCCCGTCGATCTGCAAGACCGCCGGGTCGAGATCACCGGGCCGGTCGAGCGGAAGATGATGATCAACGCCCTCAACTCGGGGGCGAGGGTGTTCATGGCGGACTTCGAAGATGCGAACTCCCCAACCTGGAACAACGTGCGCGAAGGGCAGGCAAACGTCCGCGACGCAGTTCGCCGCGAGATCGAGCTCGAGACCGGCGAGAAGAGCTACCGCCTGAACGAGACGATCGCAACGCTCGTGATCCGCCCACGAGGCTGGCACCTCGTCGAGCGCCACCACGAGGTCGAGGGAGCGGCGGTCAGCGCGTCTCTGTTCGATTTTGGCCTGATGGTCTTCAACAACGCCAAGGAGCAACTGGCGCGTGGTTCCGGCCCCTACTTCTACCTGCCGAAGCTCGAGTCGCACCTCGAGGCACGACTGTGGGCGAAGGCGTTCGCGCTGGCGGAGGCCGAGCTCGGCCTGCCGCCGGGGTCGATCAAGTGCACCGTTCTGATCGAGACGATCCTCGCGGCGTACGAGATGGACGCGATCCTCTACGAGCTGCGGCACCACTCCTGCGCGCTCAATGCGGGACGCTGGGACTACATCTTCAGCTGCATCAAGAAGATGGGTGCGGTGCTGCCCGACCGGTCTCAGGTGACGATGACCGTGCCGTTCATGCGCGCGTACTCCCAGCTGCTCGTGAAGACCTGTCACGAGCGTGGAGCGCACGCGATCGGCGGTATGGCGGCGTTCATCCCGTCGCGTCGGGATCCCGAGGTGAATGCGGTGGCGCTCGCGAAGGTCGGTGAGGACAAGCGCCGCGAGGCCGGTGACGGCTTCGACGGAACGTGGGTTGCCCATCCCGATCTCGTCCCTGTCGCGCAGGCCGAGTTCGACGCAGTTCTCGCCGACCGTCCGAACCAGCTCGAGCGCCGGCGCGACGACGTGCAGGTCACTGTCGAGCAGCTCGTCGACTTCGAGATCCCCGGCGGAGAGATCACCGACGAGGGTCTGCGCGTGAACATCAGCGTCGGTGTTCGGTACGTCGATGCCTGGCTGCAGGGCGTCGGTGCGGCCGCGATCGACAACCTGATGGAGGACGCTGCGACCGCCGAGATCTCCCGCGCGCAGGTGTGGTCGTGGGTGCATGCGGGCCGGTTCGACGAGGCACGCGTGCGCGCGGAGATCGCCCAGGTCGACGCGTCGGCTGCTGCGAAGGACGTCTTCGCGGACGTCGCGCTGGCCGATCCGATGCCGGACTTCCTGACGACCGAGGCCTACGAGCGCCTCGAATGACGAGCGTGACCCCGACGGAGCTGCCAGGCAAATGAGTCTCGAGACGACGAAGGCCGACGATGTCGCGCACCTGATCGAGGAGGCGATCGTCTCCGGAGAGCTCGCGCCAGGATCGGTCCTCCGGCAGGAACAGCTCTCGGAACGCTTCGGTGTCTCGCGCACGCCGGTGCGCGAAGCGTTGCGACTCGTCGCGGCGCTCGGGCTGGTGTCGTTCGAGCCGAACCGCGGGGTGCGCGTGCGCACCATCTCTCACCACGACCTGCGTGAGGCCTTCCTCGTGCGAGCAGAGCTCGAAGCGCTTGTCACGGATGTCGCGGCGCAGCACATGACGCCCGAGACGTTGCGAGAGCTCGACGAATGCGAGAAGCGATTCACGCGTCTGACGAAGGAGCTTCGTTCGCGCGATCCCGGCGGCGACCGGCGTGCGCTCGCCGCCGACTGGATGCGTGCGAATCACGCGTTTCACGATGTGCTCTACCACGCAGCTCGCCTGCCGTACGTCGAGTCGGTTGCGAAGGCTGCGCGGCGCACGTTCTCAGGGCCGGCCGTCTGGGCGCCCGTCGACGAGGAGCTCGACCGGATGTATGAGCGCAACCAGGCAGAGCATCGCGCGATTCGCCAGGCGCTCGTCGCGGGCTCTCCTGCGGGCGCGCGCCAGCTGGCACACGAGCACGTGATGCATTCCTTCGAGCTGCTGACGACGATCCTCCGGCACGTCGCCGACCGTCCACGCGCCTAGTGTCCTTCACGACGAGGCCGGAGCTGCGAGGCATGTTCGGTGCCGTCGCATCGACACACTGGCTGGCCTCATCGACGGGGATGGCGGTGCTCGAGCGCGGAGGTAACGCCTTCGACGCGGCGTGCGCTGTGGGCTTCGTGCTCCAGGTCGTCGAGCCGCACCTGAATGGCCCGGGTGGCGACCTGCCCGCGGTGTTCTGGTCGGCCGACCGCGGCGAGGCGCTCGTCCTTTGCGCACAGGGCGTGGCGCCCGCGGCCGCGACGAGCGCGCATTTCCGCTCGCTCGGTCACGAGCTGGTACCGGGTACCGGCCTCCTTGCGGCCTGCGTGCCCGGTGCGTTCGACGGCTGGCTCTTGCTGCTCGAGCAATTTGGGACGTGGAGCCTCGAGGACGTCCTCGCCTACGCGATCGGGTACGCGGAGGACGGCTATCCCGTCGTCGCCGGTATCACCCACACGATCGAGCGCAGCGAGTCGCTCCTGCGGGAGTGGCCCGCCTCGGCCGAGCTCTACCTGCCCGCGCCGCAGCCCGGCACGACGTTCCGCAACCCGCAGCTCGCGGCAACCTGGCGACGGCTGCTCCGGGAGTCGGGTGGAGAGACCGAGCGCGCACGCCGCGTCTTCTATGAGGGGTTCATCGCCGACGAGCTCGACCGGTTCTCGCGCGCGCACGGCGGCCTGCTCGCCGGTGCCGACCTGGCCGGCTGGCGCGCGAGCCTCGAGGCGCCGGCGACGGTCGACTATCGGGGGCTCACCGTGTGCAAGACGGCAGCCTGGGGCCAGGGTCCGGCTGGGCTGCAGCAGTTGCGCCTGCTCGAGGGCTACGACATCGCGGAGCTCCGCGAGGGCGAGCTCGTGCACGTGATGACCGAGGCGGCGAAGCTCGCGTTCGCCGACCGCGACGCGCTCTACGGCGATGCGGAGGTGCCGCTCGAGCGTCTTCTCTCCCGCGCCTACGCCGAAGAGCGGCGGGCGCTGATCGGCGACGAGGCTAGCGGCGAGCTCCGGCCCGGGCTGGGCCGGCTGCCGAGCCTTGGTCGGGCCGACCTGGCGCTCGCGCCCGGGGTGGGAGAGCCGACCCGCGGAGACACCGTTCATCTCGATGTCGCCGATCGCTTCGGCAACCTCGTCTCGGCGACCCCGAGCGGCGGTTGGCTGCAGAGCTCCCCGACGATTCCCGCGCTCGGCTGGCCGCTCGGAACGCGCGCCCAGATGTTCTGGGTCGAGGAGGGGCTGCCCTCCTCGCTCGCACCGGGCAAGCGGCCGCGCACGACTCTCTCGCCCGGCCTCGTGCTGCGCGAGGGCGAGCCCTGGCTCGCCTACGGCACCCCGGGCGGCGACCAGCAAGAGCAGTGGGCGCTGCACGCGCTCGTGCGGCACGTCGACCGCGGGCTCGATCTGCAGACGGCGATCGACGCGCCCGAATGGCACACGGACCACCTGATCTCGAGCTTCTACCCGCGTGAGGTGGCACTCCGCTCGCTCGCGGTCGAGGAGCGTTTCGGGCACGACGTGATCGCCGACCTGCGCCGGCGAGGCCACGACGTGGAGGTCATGCCGCCGTGGTCGCTCGGGCGGGTGAGCGCCGTCGCGCGCGAGGGCGCACAGCTCGTCGCCGCGGCCAACCCGCGCGGGATGCAGGGCTACGCGGTCGCGCGCTAACGCAGTCTGACCATCCCCGTCGCCTAACTAGGATGGCCCTCCGATGAGTGAGCATTCCCTCGAGCCGGGCCTGATGGCGACGCGGTATGACCCCGCCGGGGTCGAGGAGCGCTGGCAGGAGACCTGGGAGGCCGAAGGTCTCTACGCGGCCGATCCCGATCCGACCCGGTCGGCGTTCACGATCGCGCACCCACCGCCGAACGTCACGGGCGACCTCCATCTCGGGCACGCGCTCCAGCTGTCGCTGGCCGACACGATCGTGCGTACGAAGCGGATGCAGGGCTTCAACGTGCTCTTCCAGCCCGGCTACGACCATGCGGGCATCTCGACGCAGAACGCCGTCGAGAAGCACCTCGCGCTCGAAGGGAAGACGCGCCACGACCTCGGCCGGGAGGCGTTCGAGGAGCGCGTCTGGGAGTGGCTGCACGAGTACGGCGGCAAGATCATGGTGCAGTTCCGGCGCATCGGCGCGTCGCTCGACTACCGCCGCGAGCGCTTCACGATGGACGAGGCGTACGTGCGTGCCGTCATGCGCTTCTTCGTCCATCTCTGGAACAAGGGCTACATCTACCGCGCGAATCGGATCGGCAACTGGTGTCCGTTTCACCTGACCTCGCTCTCCGACCTGGAGGTCGCGCATGTCGAGGTCGACGACGCGCTCACCTACGTGCGCTACCCGCTCGTGCCGTTGCCTGACGAGCGCAGTGACGGGCACATCACGATCGCAACCGTGCGTCCTGCGACCATCCTCGGCGACGTCGCGGTGGCGGTGCATCCCGACGACGAGCGGTACAGGGAGCTCGTGGGACGCGAGGTGATCGTTCCGTGGGTCGAGCGCCGCGTGCCGGTGATCGCCGACGAGCGCGTCGAGATGAGCTTCGGTACCGGTGCGCTGAAGATCACACCGGCGCACGATCCGACCGACTACGAGATCGGCCGCGACCATGGCCTGCCCGAGCTCGACGTGCTCGCACCCGACGGAAGGATGGGTGCAGCTGCAGGCGAGCTGGCCGGCCTGACCCAGGCCGAGGCCGACGAACGCATCCTCGCGTGGCTGCGCGACCACGACCAGCTCGAGCAGCGCGAGTCGTACCGGCATACCGTCGCGCTCTGCGATCGCTGCAAGACGCGCATCGAGCCGCGGATCTCACTGCAGTGGTGGTGCTCGATGGAGGAGCTGAAGCGGCCGGCGCTCGACGCGCTGCGCTCCGGCAAGGTGCGCTACCACCCCGAGTCACAGCATCGCTTCGCGATCTCCTCGCTCGAGGACGCACCCGACTGGAACATCTCGCGTCAGATCTGGTGGGGCCATCAGCTACCGCTCTACGAGTGCCGCGACGGGCACGTGACCGTGCAGGAGACGCCGCCGCATGCCTGCGCAGAGTGCGGCTCAGCCGAGCTGACGCGTTCGACCGACGTGCTCGACACGTGGTTCAGCTCCGCGCTGTGGCCCTTTGCGACGCTGGGGTGGCCGGACGACACGGAAGACCTCCGCACGTTCTATCCCGGCAACATGAACACGACGGCGCGCGACATCATCCGGCTCTGGGAGAACCGCATGATCTTCTCCGGGCTCGAGCTGATGGGGGAGATCCCGTTCGGCGACGTCGTCATTCACTCGACGGTGCACGCGCCGTCGGGCGGCCGGATGTCGAAGAGTCTCGGCACCGGCGTGAATCCGCTGTCGCAGATCGACGCGCACGGTGCGGATGCAACCCGCTACGGCCTGATGAAGATGGCCTCGTCCCAGGACGTGCGGTTCTCCGAAGGAGCGATCGAGGAGGGACGGAAGCTCGCGAACAAGCTCTGGAACGTCTCCCGCCTGATTCTCCAGGCCGGCGAAGGTGCCGCGCCTGCCGAGCGTCCGCAGGCCCTCGAGGAGCACTGGATGCTGGCACGGCTCGCGCAGTCGCAGCGGGCGGCTGAGGGGTATCTCGCGGAGTTCGACTTCTCACATCTCGTCGACGAGCTCTACCACCTGACCTTCGACGATTTCTGCGACTGGTACGCCGAGGCGATCAAGCAGCGGCTGTACGACGGCGACGCGGACGCGCGCGCGACTGCGACGGCGGCGCTCGAGCGACTGCTGAAGCTGCTGCATCCGGTCATGCCACACGTCACCGAGGAGATCTGGTCGTACCTACCGAACCGCGAGTCTCGGTTGATCGTCGCGCCCTGGCCGGCCGCAGGTGATGCGTCGGCTGCAGACGCGCTGCAGCGGGTGCAGGAGCTGGCGCAGATGTTCCGCCGGTCGGGCGTTCTGCCGAAGCTCGAAGGAGAGGAGCGGCGGATCTTTGCCGCCGTCGTCAAGCCCGACCGCGCGCCCGCGCGTCAGAACGGCGATGCCGGCACGGAGCGCAAGCGTCTCGAGCAGGAGATCGCGCGTGCCGAAACGCAGCTGTCGAACGAGCGTTTCGTGCAAAACGCGCCGGCGAACGTGGTCGAGGCCGAACGCGCGAAGCTCGAGCGATTCCGGCGCGAGCTCGATGCAATCGACGGCGCGTAGCCTGTCGAGCCTCGACTGGCTCGAGTCGCTGTCGCCGTGGCCGTCCGAGGGCTTCGGCCTCAGACGGATGCAGGAGTTACTCGACCGCCTCGACCGGCCCGAGCGCGCCTACGCTGCGATCCACGTCGTCGGGACGAAAGGCAAGTCGACCGCCGCACGCATGATCGCTGCACTGCTTGCGACGGAGGGCTTGAGGACGGCGGCCTACACGTCTCCGCATGTCTCGGGCTGGCACGAGCGCCTCGACACGGACGCCAGCGGATTCGTGCGGGCGCTCGAGCGGGTGCGCGCGGATGCCGAGGCCGTCGGGGCGACGCAGTTCGAGATCTTGACCGCAGCTGCGTTCGTCGACTTCGCCGAGCGCGGGCTCGACGTTGCGGTGGTCGAAGCCGGGCTCGGCGGGCGGCTCGACGCGACGAACACGGTCGATGCGGGCGTCGTTCTCTTGACGAACGTCGGGCTCGAGCACACGGAGGTGCTCGGCGAAACCCGCGAGGCGATCGCTCGCGAGAAGCTCGCGGTCGCGCACCGAGGTGCGGTGGTCGTCCTGCCGGACCTCGAGTTCGCCGAGCTCGTCTCCGACCACGAGATCAAGCTCGGTGGGGCACGTGCGGCGGCCGAGGCGTTTCTCGGTCGACCGATCCTTGCTCAGGTCGAGGTCTCCCTGCCGGGTCGGCTCGAAGCACGCCCCGGAGGCGAGATTCGCGACGGCGCGCACACGCCCGCCGCTGCCGAGTGGCTGCTCGAGCGCTTGCCCGAGCCGCACGACTACGTCGTGCTCGCCTCGATCCTCCGTGACAAGGACGCGGCGGGCATCCTCGAGCGTCTTGCCCGTGCGGGGCGTACGCTCGTCGCCACGCAGTCGTCCAGCGAGCGGGCGCTGTCCGCGACGGAGGTCGCCGCGCTCGGCCGCCCCCTATTTCCCGAAGTCGCCGCGATCGATGATCCGAGGGCCGCTCTTGCCTATGCTCGCGCCTTCGGCAAGCCTGTCCTGGCGACAGGTTCCCTCTACCTGCTTGCCGATCTCTCCGAAGAAGACTGAAATGCATACCATGTCGCGTCCCGGTGATCGAATCAGCGTCTTTCTCTTCGCCCTCTTTCTGCTGGCCCTCTTCGTCGGCGCGGCTTTCGCCGCGGGCTATGCGTTAGGACGGGTCCTGCTGTGATCCTCGCCTCCGCGTTCGGCAACGTCCACGACTTCTTCCACTCCTCGACGTGGTATGTGATTCGCAACCTCGCGATCTTCTTCGTGCTCGTATTCTGGGTCGCGTCGGTGTACTGGGTGTTCAAGGATGCGCGGCGTCGCATCGGCGATCCGCTGCTCGTCTGGGTGGCGACCGTGCTCGGGATCGTCCCGTTCATCGGCCCGATGATCTACATGCTCTTCCGGCCACCCGAGTATCTCGACGACGTGCGCGAGCGCGAGCTCGAGATCAAGGCGATGGAGAAGCGGCTCGGCGGGCGCGACCTGCACTGCCCGGTCTGCCGCGCGGAGGTCGACGAGGAGTTCCTGATCTGCCCCGTCTGCACGACGAAGCTGCGCCAGGCGTGCGTGACGTGCTCGCGTCCGCTCGAGGCGTTGTGGCAGGTGTGCCCCTATTGCGAGACGCCGATCGAGCACGATCCGGCAACCGATGCTCTCGCCGAAGCGAAGCGTCCCCCGCGGCGTCAGCGTTCCCGCTAACCTGCGCGACCGCATGGCCGTCGAGCAGACACTCATCCTCGCGAAGCCCGACGCTGTCGGTCGGAACCTTGCCGGCGAGATCCTCGCGCGCTTCGAGCGCCGCGGCCTCACGGTGCGGGCGGCACGGCTAGTCACCGCGACGAGAGAGGTTGGCGAGACGCACTACGCGGAGCATCGCGAGAAGCCGTTCTTCGGCGAGCTCGTCGACTTCATCACCTCGGGACCGACGCTCGCGTTCGTGCTCGAGGGAGAGGGCGCGATCCTCACCTGTCGCAAGACGATCGGGGCGACGAATCCGTCGGACGCCGATCCCGGCTCGCTGCGCGGAGAGTTCGCGCTGGCGATGCCGAACAACCTCGTCCACGGCTCCGACTCGCCCGCGTCGGCCGAGCGCGAGATCGGGATCTGGTTCCCCGATGGGCTCGCCTGACCGAGCTCAAGGGGCTTGATGCGTATCCGGGGGCGTGTGGGGATGGCTCAGGCCAAGGGAGGGCGTTCTGGTCTGGCGCAGGGCATAGCGGTGGCTACGTTCAAGCCCGGCCGGGGCGAGCTGCGCCGTGCCGGAGCCACCAGCCACGCGTGCCGCTAGTGCGCATCAAGCCTCTAGGCGCGCAGGCGTCGAGTGACGCCGCGGCCAACCGCGACGCCTGGACGCAGGCGAACGCCGAATACACAGACCAGAACGCCGCCGACAACTGGGCGCTCGACGAGATCACTTGGGGCGTCTGGGCGGCCGAGGAGTCGACGCTTGACGTGCTCGGGGACGTCTCCGGGCTCGACGTCGTCGAGCTCGGCTGCGGCACGGCGTACTTCTCTTCCTGGCTCGCCCGGCGTGGCGCACGGCCGATCGGCGTCGACATCACGCCGGCGCAGCTCGAGACCGCGCGGCGACTGATGGCGGAGACGGGCGTCGAGTTCACGCTCGTCGAGGCCGACGGTGCGGCGACCGGCCTGCCGTCTGCGAGCTGCGATCTCGTCATCTCGGAGTACGGCGCGTCGATCTGGGTCGACCCCTACCGGTGGATTCCCGAGGCGGCGCGCCTCCTCCGGCCCGGCGGACGCCTCGTCTTCCTCTGCAACTCACCGCTTGCCGTCCTGTGCACGCCCGACCTCGGCCCGGTCACCGAGACGCTGCAGCGGAGCCAGTTCGGGATGCACCGGTTCGAATGGCCGGGCGAGCCCGGCGTCGAGTTCCATCTGTCCCACAGCGAGTGGATCGGTGTTCTGCGCTCGAATGGCTTCGAGATCGAGCGCCTGGTGGAGATCCAGGCGCCGGTCGACGCGGAGACGCACGAGTACTACGCCTATGTGACGGCCGAGTGGGCGCAACGATGGCCGTCGGAAGAGATCTGGTCGGCCCGCAAGGCTCTATGAGCACGGCAGGGCTCGTCCTCGCGTCGACCTCGCCGCAGCGTCGCGCGATCCTGGAACAGCTCGGCATCCCGTTCGAGGTCGTCGCGCCCGACTTCGACGAGATCGACGGAACGAGCCCGCTCGAGCGCGCCGCCGGCAAGGCGCGCTCCGTCGAGCCGGGCGAACGTCCCGTCCTCGGGGTAGACACGGAAGTCCTGTTCGAGGGCGCGCTGCTCGGGAAGCCGGCGAACGAGTCGGAGGCCGAGGCGATGCTCGAGCGCCTCGCCGGTCGCACGCATGAGGTCGTCTCCGGGCTCTGCCTGCGCTCTCCGGCGTGGGAGGAGCTGGCCACTGAGACGACGCGCGTCACGTTCCGGGTCCTGACACCGCGCGACCTGGCGGCGTACCTGAACGCGGGCGAGTGGGAGGGACGGGCAGGCGGCTACGCGATTCAGGGCTTCGGCGCGTCGCTCGTCGAGCGCATCGAGGGCGACTATTTGAACATCGTCGGCTTGCCCGGGGCGCTGCTCGTCCGGCTGCTCGCTGCGCGCTATCCCGGCGCGTACGGCTTCGGGTAGGTCGAGGGTCACGCGCCCGCGACATCGCGGCGGCGAAAGATCGTCCAACCCGCGGTGAGCGCGACGGCGACGTAGATAGCGCACACCCAGCTCGCGCGGAGGATCGACTCGCCGTGCGCTCCGTACAGCGACTGCCAGGCGTCGAACTGCTTCGGGAGCAGGTAGGGCTTCGTGCCACTGAGCCCGGGGAGTGCCGCGATCCCTTGCAGCGCGAGCGCGAAGATCACGGTGCCGACAATCGCACCGGCGCTCGAGCGCGTTGCAGTGGAGAGCAGAAATGCGACGGCGACGAGCACTGCAAGCGGCAGCAGATAGGTGGTGTAGGCGAGAGCGGCGAGCCCGAGGCCGTGCAGCCCCGTCACGTGCTGCCCGTCGAGCAGGACGACGCCGCGTAGCCCCCAGGAGATCACGGACCCGACGGCCGAGACGACGAACATCGTCAGCATCAGCGCGATCCCGTAGGTCGCAGCGGCCAGCGCCTTCGCCGCATAGATCGCGCCGCGTCCCGTTGAACGCGTGAGGATCGTCTTCAGCGTGTTGTTCGTGTCCTCGGCAGCGACGATGTCCCCGGCGACGAGCGACGAGATCACCGGCGCACCGAAGAACGTCGCGAAAGAAAGGAGAGCGAGCGGAAGCACGACCCCACTCTTGGTGACCTGCTTCGCGAGCGGGATGTCCGGCGGGATGCCGGCGTGTTTTTTCACGCTCAGCGTGATCACGAACGCGAGCGCGTACAGGGCTGCGGCGGCGAGGCCGGCGAACGTGCGCTTCTGGCGCGCGAGCTTGCGGAGTTCCCACCCGTAGGCGCGGAACACGCTCATGCGGCATCCTCCGTCAGGCGGAAGAAGAGATCCTCGAGCGAGCGTTGCTCGCGTGCGAGTTGACGGATCGCAATGCCGGCTCGGCCGAGCTCGATGCTCAGCTGGTCGACGAGATCGGAGGGCGCATCGAGCCACAGCACATGCCCTTCGAGCCGCGCCTGCGGTGCGCCGACGCGGTGCGCGAGCTCGAGGGCGCCGGTGGGATCGGCAGCTTCGATGCGATAGGCCGAGCCGTAGGAGGCGCGCAACTCGTCGAGGCGACCCTCGAATGCGATCTTGCCATCGTTGACGATCGCGACGCGCTTGCAGACTTCCTCGACCTCGGCGAGCAAGTGGCTCGAGTAGAGAACGGTCACACCTTGTTCCGGGAGCGCGGCGACCAGTGTTCGAAGGTCGCGAATTCCCGCGGGGTCGAGGCCGTTCGCCGGCTCGTCGAGCACGAGAAGCTTCGGCGAGCGCATCAGCGACGATGCGATCCCAAGCCGCTGACGCATGCCCAGGGAGTACGTGCCCACGCGGTCTCCGGCACGGTCGAGCAGGTCGACCCGTTCGAGTGCAGCGTCGATCGCGCGCAGATCGGCCCCGCCGTCGAGTGCGCCGAGCAGCCTGAGGTTCTCGCGGCCGGTCAGGTACGGATAGAAGGCGGGCGACTCGACGAAACCGGCGACGTCCTCTAGCGCTCCGACGCCCTCGACGGGATCGCGACCGAATAGCTTCACGGTTCCGCCGTCCCGGCGGATCAGGCCGAGCAGCATGCGGAGGGTCGTCGTCTTGCCCGCGCCGTTCGGGCCGAGGAGGCCGTAGATGTCTCCCGGCTCGACCGTCAGATCGACGTCGTCGACCGCGGCGAGCTCGCCGTAGCGCTTGACCAGACCGCGGACCTCGACCGGTAAGAGTTCGGACATAACCTGGACAGTAGATGGGGCCAAGTGATGGAGACCTGAACGCCCGCCGACGCTCAGTTCCCTCAGCGCGCGAGAACCCCGATGCCGACGAGCACGAGCGCCGACCCGGCGAGGCGTCCGCGCGAGACGCGTTCGGCGAGCACGCGCCCCGCGAGCGCGGTCGTCAGCACGACGGAGGTCCAACGCACCGCCAGTACGACCGCGGCGCCGGCATGCCGCAGCGCAAGGAGCCCGAGCATGAACGAGCCGAGGTTTGCGAGCGCAGCGGCGAGCACTGCGCCTCCGACCTCGCGGCGCATCGCGCGCGTGCCGACGAGCGGCGGGTACACGAGGCAAGGGCCGGCGAGCGTGAGCAAGAAGTACGTCAAGGCGCCTGCCCGCCCGATGCCGACCCGGTCGACCAGGGTGTACGCGGCGATCGTGACTGCGAGCGTGGCCGCCAGCAGGAGGGCGAGACGATCGCCGCCACCGACACCACGCACGAGCACCACGCCCGCTCCGACGAGCAGCACGCCTGCCACCTCCGCCGCCGAGATGCGATGGCCGAGCCAGAGGATCGCAAAGCCGAGCGCGAGCACCGGCGCGAGCCCGCGGGTGACCGGATACACGAACGAGACCTCGCCCTGCCGGTAGGCGAGCGCGAGTGCGATCACGTAGACGATCTCGAGCACCGACGAGGCGAGCGCGTAGGGCCAGACGGATGGCTCGGCGTGCCACCAGATCACAGCGAACGGAACCGCGATTGCAAACGACAGCACGAACGTGGCCGCGGTTGCCGCCTGCACGTCTCGCGCCCGGCCGAGCAGGAGGTTCCAGACGGCGTGGAGAACAGCGCTCCCGAGCGCGAGCGCGAGTGCCGAGACGGGCAAGCTAGACTCGCACGCGGTTCTCTGGCATGGGCATCTTCAACTACCTCACCGGTTTCGGCGGACGCGACATGGCTGTCGACCTTGGCACGGCGAACACGCTCGTGTACGTACGCGGGCGCGGAATCGTGCTCTCAGAGCCTTCCGTGGTCGCGATCGACCAGCGCACGGGCGAGGTGCACGCCGTCGGTCTCGAGGCGAAGCGCATGCTCGGCCGCACCCCCGGGACGATCAGCGCGATCCGTCCTCTGAAGGACGGCGTGATCGCAGATTTCGACGTCACGGAGCAGATGCTGCGCCACTTCATCCAGAAGGTCCACCAGCACCGGTTCGCGCATCCACGGGTCGTCGTCTGCGTCCCGTCGGGCGTCACGGGCGTCGAGAAGCGCGCGGTCGAAGAGGCCACGTTGAGCGCCGGCGCGCGCAAGGCGTACCTGATCGAGGAGCCCATGGCCGCCGCGATCGGAGCGGGGCTCCCCGTCGCGGAGCCGACCGGGAACATGATCGTCGACATCGGCGGCGGCACGACCGAGGTCGCCGTCATCTCGCTGGGTGGCATCGTCGTCTCGCAGTCATTGCGTGTCGGCGGGGACGAGATGGACGAGGCGATCATCAACCACATCAAGCGTGAGTACAAACTCTTGATCGGTCAGCAGACCGCGGAGGAGATCAAGCTCGAGGTCGGCTCGGCGCACGCGATGAAGGAAGAGGTGCAGGCCGAGGTTCGCGGGCGCGACATGCTGAGCGGGCTGCCGAAGACGGTGATCCTCTCGAGTGAGGAAGTGCGTCATGCGCTCGAGGAGCCGGTCAACCAGATCGTCGACGCGATCAAGTCGACGCTCGACAAGACACCGCCCGAGCTCGCCGCGGACATCATGGATCGCGGCATCGTGCTCGCCGGTGGCGGCGCGCTGCTGCAGGGCCTCGACGAGCGCCTGCGTCACGAGACGCACATGCCGGTGCACCTCGCGGAGTCGCCGCTGACCTGTGTCGCCGTCGGATCGGGCCGCAGCCTCGAGGAGTTCGACGCAATCCACCGCAGCTCCCGCTCGCGCCCGCGCTCCCGCAACGGCCGCCGCTACTAGCCTCTCGAGGCCTTGTCGTAGCGATGGAGATCCGGGAGCTCGATTCTCGGACAGCGTCGGACGAGGACCTGCTGACGATTCACCGGATCGAAGCGGCGTGCGCGCACGAGCAGCCGTTCCGCTCGCCGGAGCTGTCACTCGCCTACTACCGCGTCTGGACGGACGGCGACCGTCGCTGGTGGCTCGCGGGTGAACTCGGTGCTGCCGTGTTGATGTCGATGCCGCCCTCCTTCAACCAGGTGCAGCTGATGGTGCTTCCGGCGGCGCGCCGGCGTGGCATCGGAACGGCCTTGCTCGCGAGTGTCGTTGCCTCCGCGCGCGAGCAGGGCCTCCAGTCGTTCTTCGCGCACCACTCCGACGAGGCGGGCGCCGCCTTCGCACGGCGCGTCGGCGCGGTCGACGACCAGCGCGAGGTGCGTTCCAAGCTGCGGCTGCGCGAGGTCGAGTTGCGAGAGCCGCTGCTGCCGGTCGGCTGGCGGCTTCAGACCTGGACTGGCGCCGCGCCGGAGGAGCTGATCGACTCCTACGCACGCGCGCGCGCAGCGATCGACGACGCCCCGACGCCTGGCGACATGTCGCTCGAGCCGATCGACGCGGCGTGGGTGCGGCGGATGGAGCAGACGGCGGTGGCGCGCGGGCGGGAGTCGCGCGTGACCGTGGCGGTCGACGCGGAGGGCGTCGTCGGGTCGTTCACGGATGTTCGCGTCTCGCCTCCGCCGTCGCCGGTGAGCACGACCGACGACACGGCAACCCTCGTGGAGGCTCGCGGCCTCGGTCTCGCCTTTGCCGTCAAGGCCGAGTCGTTGCGCCGCCTGCGGGACGAGCGCCCCGACGTCGAGGTCATCCGCACGATGAATGCCGAGCAGAACGTGGCGATGCGCGCCGTCAACACGAAGCTCGGCTTCGTGCCCGTCGTGATCGAGACGACGACCGTCCTGTCGCTGTGAGCGACGCGGTGTCCACCAAACTGTAACCGGAGTGCCTGCTCCGCTTCTGCTAGAGTAAGCGGATTGAACAGTCCGTTTACGAGTGAGAAGCGAGGTCGAATAGTGGACGCAGCAATCGGAAATCCCGCGTCGGTAAGGCAGAACGAGGCGAACCGATGGTTCGTGCTCGTGATCGTCTGCATCGCCCAGTTCATGGTCATTCTCGACGCGACGATCGTCAACGTCGCGCTCCCGTCGATCCAGCACGGCCTGCACTTCACTCCGTCGGGCCTGCAGTGGATCGTCAACGGCTACACACTCGTCTTCGGTGGTTTCCTGTTGCTCGGAGGTCGCGCTTCCGACCTGCTCGGACGGCAGCGACTGTTCCTCGCAGGCGTCTTCATCTTCACCGTCGCGTCCCTGATCAACGGGCTCGCGCAGTCCTCGGGAATGCTGATCGGCGGCCGTGCCCTCCAGGGTCTCGGCGCCGCGCTCGTCTCGCCCGCCGCGCTATCGATCGTCACGACGACCTTCTCCGAAGGGGCGGACCGGACGAAGGCACTCGGCGTTTGGAGCGCGATCGCCGCGGGCGGCGGCGCGGTCGGCCTCGTGCTCGGCGGCCTCCTCACGGAGTCCCTGTCCTGGCGCTGGATCTTCTTCATCAACCTGCCGATCGGCCTGATCGCCGCGGCACTGTCGGTGCGCTACATCTCGAACTCGCGTGCGCAGGAGCGGCCGGAGACCGCCGACGTCGCGGGCGCCGTGACCGTCACCGGCGGGCTACTCGTCCTCGTCTACGCGATCGTCAAGGCCCAGGCCTATGGCTGGCTCTCGGGCCGCACGCTCGGGCTCGGGGCCGTCGCAGTCGCGCTGCTCGTCGCGTTCGTCGTGATCGAGTTGCGCTCGAAGGCGCCGCTGATCAGGCTCGGGATCTTGAAGCTGCGCTCACTCAGCTCGAGCAACATCGCGATGCTCTTCGTCGGCGCGGGAATCTTCTCGATGTTCTACTTCGCGTCGATCTACCTGCAGGAGGTGCGGCACTACGGTGCCTTGCGTGCCGGCTTCGCGTTCCTACCCTTCACCTTCGGGATCGTGATCGGCGCCGTGCTCTCGCAGCAGCTGATCAGCCGAATCGGCATTCGCAATGTCTCCACGATCGGCATGATCGCGGGCGTCGCGGGGCTGCTCTATTTCACGCAGCTGACGACGCACAGCAGTTACTTCGGCGGCGTCTTCCCGAGCATCGCAGTGATGTCGATCGGCATGGGCATGACCTTCGTGCCGCTGACGCTGCTCGCGACGACGAACGTCGACGCGGGTGACGCGGGCCTCGCATCGGGGCTGTTCAACACCTCCCAGCAGGTCGGGGGCGCCCTCGGGCTTGCGGTGCTCTCGACACTCGCCACGAGCCGGACGACGCACCTGCTGCACAACGGTGTCAGTCAGAGCTCGGCGTTGACACGCGGCTATCACGTCGCGTTCGCCGTCGGCGCGGCAATGCTGGTCGCTGGTCTCGTCGTCCTCTGGACGCTGATGCGGCGTAAGGATCTCGAGCAGATCGACGCGTCCGAGGTGCCGGTACCCGCATGACCGCGAGCATCGAGCGCGCGAAAGGCGCTGCCCCCGGCAGCGCTCGTCTCGGGGCCACCAGGCATCAGCTCCGTGCGGATGCTCAGCGAAATCACGCGCGGGTGCTCGAAGCCGCGCGCGCAGTGTTCGCCGAGCAGGGGATCGACGCGCCGATGACGTTGATCGCAGAGCACGCGGGTGTCGGTATCGGCACCGTGTTCCGGCGCTTCCCGACCAAGCAAGACCTCGTTGTCGCGCTCGTCCAGCAACGCGGCGAGCAGCTCGTCGAAGCTGCCGAGGCGGCGCTTGCGAGTGACAAGCCCGGAGACGCATTCCGCTCATTCGTCAGTCTCGCAGCGGAGCAGCAGATCAGGGATCGTGGCTTCTGCGACTCGATCGGCACGCAGTTGTTCGCGCGCGAGGACCTGCGCGAGCTCTTCGACGGCGTGCGTGAGCGCGTCGGGCGCATGCTCGATCGCGCGATCGAGGCGAGGGAGGTTCGGAGCGATATCGTCGCGGCCGACGTCCTCTTCGTCCTGCACGGGGTGGCACGGACGGGTCTGATGCTCGAGGATGGCGCCCCCGGGGTCTGGCGGCGGTACCTCGGCCTCGCGCTCGACGGCCTGCGGCCGGAGGCCGCGACTGCGCTCCCGCGCAAGGCGCCGACCAAGCGCCAGGTCGACAACGCCGCCTGTGGCGGCGGCTGACCGCCCGTTCAGCTCAGCTTCAGCCAGGAAGGTCCGAGGTGGCTAGACTTGCTCAGTCTGTGCCTCGCAACCGGACCGTCCGTTTTGCGGTCCTGGGCAATTCCGTCCAGCGCGCCGCTGCCCCCGGCTATCCCTCGAGCCGCTCCAGTGCTGTCAAGCGCCGGATCATCGTGGGCGGCCTCGTCCTGCTCTCGCTCGTCCTGATCACCGTCTCGTTCCGATCGAGTGCGCTCGACGGCGTCCAGGGAACCGTGGCCGGTGCGCTGCGTCCGTTCGAGATCGCAGCCGATCGTGTCTCGCGCCCGTTCCGTGATGCGGCCGGCTGGGCGCATGGGCTCGCGAGCGCAAAGTCCGACAACCGGAAGTTGCGCACCCAGGTGCAGACGCTGCAACAGCAGCTGATCCAGGACGAGGGAGCGGTCAACGAGAACGTACAGCTGAAGGCCCAGCTCAACTACCATGGCCCGCCGTCGTTGCAGCGGTTCAGGCGGGTCAGCGCTGCGGTGCTCGCGAACCCGCTGACCGCGCTCGACGAGAGCATCACGATCGCGGCCGGTTCCGACGACGGAGTGAAGAACGGCAACGTCGTGATCACGCCCCAGGGCCTCGTCGGCACCGTTGACAAGTCGCGCGGATCGATCAGTCGCGTCACGCTGCTCACGGATGCGCAAAGCGCCGTCACGGCCACCGACCTGACGAACCCGGCCGCGGTCGGTGTCGTCCGGCGCGGCGGAGGCGGCAGCGATGTACTCGTCTTCGACCGCGTGCCAAAGGCACCGTACGTCGGCATCGGCGACACCGTGATCACGGCCGGATCCGTCTCCCGCGCGCTCCCGTCGCTCTTCCCCCACGGCATCCCGATCGGGACCGTCTCGAGCACGAGCGGCAACGACATCAACATCTTCCAGACGATCCAGGTTGAGCCGTTCGTCAACTTTGCAACGCTCCAGTCGGTGATCGTCCTGGTGCCGAAGAGGTGAGTGGTGCGAAGGCAGCACTCGTGCTCTTCGTCGCGGCGCTCTTCCAACTCGCCGTCCTGACCGAGTACCACCCGTTCCGCGCGTCGAGCATCGTGCTGGTGGCGCTCCTGTCCGTCGCCCTGCTGCGTGGCTCGACGTTCGGTGCCGTCGCCGGTTTCGGCACGGGCTTGCTGCTCGACACGGCCACGCTCGGCACGCTCGGCGTGACATCCCTACTGCTGACGGTGGCGGGCTTCTGGATCGGGCGCTACGGCGAGACCACGGCCCGCGACCGCTTTCATGCGCCGTTTCTCTCCGTCGCCGTCGTCACGGTCGTCTACTCCTACGCCGATCTCGGCCTGCGCTTCCTGCTCGGCCAGTCCGCTCCCGCCGCAGTCGTCACCCACGCACTGCTCGTCGCACTCCTGCTGAACCTTCTGCTGACGCTGCCGGTCTACGCGTTGATCCGCCGTCTGTTCCCGCCGCTCGAGCTCGGAGGCCGTGTCCGGGAGGTGCGGCTCCTTGGCTAGTACCGCCGACCGCGGCGGGCGGTTCCTGCCGAACGACCCGCGCACCGCGGAGCCCTACCGGCTGACGCCGCAGCTCGCGTTCCGCGTCGCGATGCTGGGACTGTTGTTCCTCGCGATCTTCGCCGTGCTCTTCCTGCGCCTCTGGGCGCTGCAGGTCCTCTCCGGCGACCGGTACCTGACGGCGGCGAACGACAACCGGGTGCGGACGCTCCGGCTCGAGGCGCCGCGCGGTCCCGTTCTCGATCGAAACGGCAAGGTGCTCGTGCGGAACGTCGCCGGCACCCGCGTCGAGCTCTGGCCGGCCGATCTCCCGAAGACCTGGGCGGCGCGCAAGCGCGAGCTGCGCGCGCTCTCGCAGATCACGGGCGCAACCGTCAAGGAGATGCTGGCGCAGCTGAAGGCGAATGGCAGCGATCCGCTGACGCCGGTGGTCGTGCAGCGCGGGCTCAAGCGTGACCAGGTCTTCTACCTCTACGAGCATGCAGCGCAATTCCCCGGCGTGCAGACGCAGGACAGCTTCCTGCGCAGCTACCCGTACCAGTCGCTCGCTGCGCAGGTCCTCGGTTACGTCGGGCAGATCTCCCCGGAGGAGTACAAGAGCCTGCGACCCAAGGGCTATCTCCCCACCGACGCGCTCGGCCAGTCCGGGGTCGAGTCGACCTACGACACCTATCTCCGCGGTAAGGACGGGCGCGCGCAGCTGACGGTCGATTCGCGCGGGCGGCCGAAGGGCGCCGCGCGTACCGAGACCCGGCCGACGCCCGGGCAGGCGCTAAAGCTGACGATCGACATCGACCTGCAGCGGGCCGCGGAGCGGGCGCTCAAGTTCGGCATCGCCACCGCTCACGCCGCAGGCGAGACGGCGGCGAACGGCGGTGCGATCGTCGCCCTCGACCCGAAGGACGGCGCCGTCCTCGCGATGGCGTCCAACCCGACCTATCAACCGTCGATCTTCGTCGGGCGTAAGGTCACGAAGAAGCTCGCGCCCCTGCTGAATCCCGAGGTTGCGCAGAAGGACAACCACCCGGGCTTCAACCGCGCGATCAGCGTCACGTATCCGCCGGGCTCGGTGTTCAAGCCGGTGACGGCGCTCGCCGCGATGGAGACCGGACTGATGCACCCGGACGACGTCATCCCCTGTACTCCGAGCTACATCGCCTACAAGCAGCCGTTCCTGAACTGGACGCCGCTGATCGACACGGGCATGAACCTGGCGACCGCGCTCGCCCAATCGTGCGACACGTACTTCTACGAGCTGGGGAACCGCTTCTACAAGCTGCCCGCCAATCGCGGCCATCAGCTGCAGGCGTGGGCCAACCGCTTCGGGCTCGGTGAGCTGACCGGTCTCGACGTCGGTCCCGAGGTGAAGGGTCTGATCCCGACGCCCGAGTGGCGGCGCAACGCTTACAAGGGCAAGCAGTACACCGAGGTCGACCGCACCTGGAAGCCCGGGTACTCGATCCAGATGGCGATCGGACAGGGGCAGGTGCTCGTGACGCCGCTCCAGATGGCGCGGTTCTACGCGATGATCGCGAACGGCGGGAAGCTCGTGACGCCGCACATCGGCTCCGACGTCGAGCTGACCGGCACCACCGGCCAGCAGGGTCGCATTCTCCGCCGCTTCGGCGCCCAGTCGCCGCAACCGACCGGCGTCGACCCGCTCGCCCTGACGGCCGTCCAGCGTGGGCTCGAAGAGGCAACGCACTCGCCGTACGGCACGGGCTTCGGCGTCTTCGGGCACTTCCCCGTCGACATCGCCGGCAAGACCGGCTCGGCCGAGAAGCTGATCAAGTTCCCCGGCTACCCGAACGCGGTCAACAAGACCCAGTCCTGGTGGTGCGGCTACGGCCCGTACAACGCACCCTCGATCGTTGTCTGCGCCGTGATCGAGAACGGTGGCCACGGTGGTGTCTCCGCCGCGCCCGCAGCGCTGAAGGTGTTCGAGCAGTACTTCGGGAAAGACGGTCAAATCACAACCCACGCCTCCGATTGACGATTCATGGCGATTAGAGCCGTCGATACGCGTGCGGGCGGGCTGCGCGAGCGCCGCGAGTCCCAGGCGGTCGGCCTCGGCCTGGTCCGGCGGCTCGACTGGCCGCTGCTCGGCGCGTTGATCGCAGTCGTCGCCTACGGGTTGTGGGCGATCGACGGCATCACCCGACACGACCCGGGCGGCTCTGCGCTCTCGCGGCAGGCGCTCTACGCCTTCGCCGGGTCGCTGCTCTTCCTCGCCGCACTCTTCGTCGACCCTGACCGCTATCGCCAGCTGCGGCGGCCGATCTACTTCGGAACGCTTGGCGTGATGATCTTCGTGCTCGCGGCGGGTGCCGCAACCCGCGGCTCGCGGCGCTGGATCGACGTCGGCTTCTTCACGTTCCAGCCGTCGGAGTTCGGCAAGGTCGTGTTCGTGCTCGCGCTCGCGGCATTCATTGCGGAACGCAGCCGGTCGATCACGGATCCGCGCGCGCCGCTTGCGGCAATCGGCTACGGGCTCGCACCGATCATGCTCGTGTTCGTGCAGCCGGACATCGGCACCGCACTCGTCTACACGGCTGCGCTCGCCGCAGTGCTCTTCATCGCCGGCGTTCGCTGGTCGCACCTCGCGGTGCTGGCCGCACTGACGGTGTTCGTCGCGCTCGCGGTGCTCTGGTTGCTGCCGGCGTCCGGCGTCAACGTGCTCAAGCCCTACCAGGCCGCGCGGCTCACCGGGTTCACGCATCCGAACAACGATCCGCGCGGGGCGACGTACAACCTCACCCAGTCGATCACGGCCGTCGGCGCCGGTGGCCTGCGCGGGCGCGGTGTACTCGGCGCTACGCAGACGCGGCTCAACTACCTGCCCGAGCACGCGACCGACTTCGCCTTCGCATCGCTCTCGGAGCAGCACGGGTTCTTCGGCGCGTCGCTGCTCCTCCTGCTCTACCTTCTCATCGTGTGGCGCGCGCTCAAGATCGTTGCAGGGGCGCGTGATCTCTACTGCGCGGTCGTCGCGGGCGCAATCGCCTTCATGTTCCTCTTCCAGGTGTTCGTCAACAGCGCAATGACGATGGGAATCGCGCCGATCACCGGCATCCCGTTGCCGTTCGTCTCCGTGGGCGGCTCGTCGATGATCACGAACTTCCTCGCGCTCGGGATCCTGCAGTCGATCCACATGCGCCGCGGCGTGCGGAGGCGGGCATGAGGCTCCATCCGCTGGCGCTGCTCGGCGTCGTCCGGGAGCTGCGCCGCGGGGCGGGCGATCCGCGCCCGCTCGCCGTCGCGGGCGCACGCGAGCTGGTGCCGCTCCTTGCGAAGGAGCTGCGGGCGGGCGGTG
>JACDGR010000210.1 GCA_013821525.1 Actinomycetota bacterium | reverse complement strand
CCCCCCCCCCCCCCCCCCCCCCCCCCGGCCCGCGAAGCGGGTCGCCTTGATACATAAGAGGTCTATTCGGCAACGGTGTGCATGTTGACATCTGTCGTCCGTCGGTGGTGGTGGGACAGATTCCCGCACCTGATGTGCGACGGTGCCGCACCGCACGAAAGTTGAGTGGGGCGGGCGGCTCCGCGGGCGAGGGGTGAGCCGCTGTCCGTTGACGTCGATTGTCGTCGAGCGGCCAAGGGCAAGGCCCAGCGCGGACGCTGACCATGGTAGTCACTCATGCCCTTACTAGTTCAGGGTTTAGCTCCTAGCTCTTGCGTCCCCCGATCGATGGCGCAGAAAGTTGATGACAAGGACAACCAATGCCATCCTCGCTAGAGTGGTCACTCCGCGCCCCAAGTGCGCGTCTGCTGGTTGGACGCTCTGGCGGTCGCGTACAGCCGTACCCGGAGTCGTGGCATATTCAGCCGGGCTTGAGTCGGGTCGGTCTGGCTCCATCAAGGCCAGCAGAAAGCCTAGAAGCGCACCGACGACGACTGTTTCGAGATCGACAACATGATCCGCCAAGTAACGGGTCCGATAGTCGTCATAAACAATCGAGAAATCTTCAGCCAAGACGTTACTGGCCACCGGCCATGTGGCGACGGTTCCCGAGCGCTGCCCGATTTGCGTGGGCGTCATGTCACTTAAAGTGTCAGCATGCTCAGGAGATCGTATTGTGATGCCAAAGGGGATGGCTTGCCCGCCATTACCACTGGATGGCATCGGCTTCCAAGGGATCGTGAATGGACCATTCACGAAACGCATCGTGAACGAATGTCGGCCCCACCCAGCGCGCCGAAGGCCGCGATGGGACTTGAACGATATTTGAACTGCCGCAGGATCCGTCGTGGACAGCCTTTGGAAATCTGACTCGGCAAATTCTGCATTGCCGACCTTCGTCCTGCGATCGGACTGCACGTCCCATGCGTCAGGCGGGAGGAGGAGTCTCACAGAGCATGATTGGTTGCTCGACAATCTGGCCAAATTTAACATGGACGCAGTGTAGTAGGTGTCGTCGTCGGAGATTGTGAGGTCAAGCGTGTTTGGGCCTCCAACGAGGTTCAGATCCGATCCGTTCGAGCATTCATATTGAATCCAACTGAAATTGTCACGGGCCCTGGGGTCCGGAAAGTCCGAGTAGATTGCGAGCCCGCCAAGGCATGAGCATAGGAAAATCAGCGACAGAGTGATTCCGCGTGCCCATGGCCGGAACCGTCCGCCCCGACGTGGCTTCTTCTTTCCCAGAATCGCTGCTCCCAACTGCTCGCGGAGTTCGGCGCCGGTCGATCTGGCCGACGCCCGTTGTCGCCCTCACGAGCGCCGGAGCACTGCGGAGCCCTAAGCAGCGTAATCTACCGTGACGTGTCCTGACTTGGCTCACGGATCGAGCCAGAAGAGGGCTATGCGCGCCGTCTTTCAGATCAAGTAGGCTGTCGCTCCCGCACGTCTGTCGGCTCGACATCGCCCTCGATCGGTCGGCGTCGCAGCAGCGGGTGTCACGGTCTGTCACCCTGGCCCGTTACGGTGTCCAGCGTGGATAGCGCAACGGTGCAGAGCTTGATCGGTGTTGGTGGCAGTTTGGCGGGAGCCGCTGTCGGCGTGTTCCTAGGTGCTCGCCTAACTGATCGTCAGCAGAAGAGGTCAGCGCTCGTGGCCAAGCGCGAAAACGTGCGGGCTGCGTCCGCGGACTTGTTGACTGCTGCGGCCGAGCTCCAGGGGGTCGTTGCAGCCCACCGTCAGGAGTGGTTTAGCCCGCGAGGTCAGGCGATGGCGCTGAGTGGCATCGCAGTACGCGTCGCGCCTCTACTTCCACAGCTGGTGAAGAACGAGAATCTTGGCGGGATACCTGACTTCTCGAACGTGTTCGACTTTGCGTGGGACCTCAATCGGCGCCAGATGGAGACGGTCAACCTTCGTGCGCTTCCAGCCATCACACGGCTGCACGCTGCGACGGTTCGCGTTATTGCTGTCGCGGACGAGCCGTTGCGAGCGGCGGCGTTAGAGGTGATGGAGCGGACTGTCGATGTAGCGCGATCGACATCTGCTCGTAAGCGTGAAAGGAGCCGAGCTGAGCGCAGGTTGACGGAGGCGGTCGCGCGATTGGGCGAATTGGCTGGATTCAAAGAAGGGTCCGAGTAGCCAGGGCAGCAGCCACTTCCCGCATGCTGTGTACGACAAGGGCGGCGCCGCCCTGCCTGAGGTGTAATTCCTTGCCAGGCTTGTTGGCGTAACCGATGACACGAAAATCGGCCCGCATCGCCGCTTCGACATCTGTAGCCGAGTCGCCTATGAGGACTACCTCGTCTCGGGATGCTCTGAGATTGCTGACTGCTTGATCCAGGAGATAGGGGTGGGGCTTCATGCGATCGGGACGTCCATGCGGACGTCCGGCAACCCCGTCGACGAGCTGGTCGAGCCGGTGGAGAGACAAGTACCGGCGGATAGCGGGCTCGCTGTTGTTGCTTACGATCGCGACTGGAACGCCTGCTCGTCGGCAGGCGGTCAGTACCTCGGTTGCTCCTGGGGTCGGTCTGGAACTTTGGACCGCGTCCAGCTCGGCCGCTTTAAGGATGTCGTCGGCCCGCATCGCTGCGGGCTGACCGCTGCGACCCTCGGCCCGTCGGAGGATCTCGAGCGGGTCCGTGACGTCGTCCGGGTCCTCGATGGCGAGGGCGTCAATGACGCGCCGGGCGACCTCGGTGGCCGGGTAACCGGCGTAGACGTCGCAGACGGGCCCGTCGAAATCGAGCAGGACGACGTTGACGTCGCCTAGCATGTCCGAGAGCGTCATCGTGGCCAGTCGGTGGCGATCGTGAACCAGGCGGAGTTGAACCACATCTGCGCTTGGGCGACGAACTGGCCGTCGGTCGACTCGGGTCCTCAGCGACGTAGTAGAACAGGACGGCGTCCTTGCCCATCAGGTCGTACATCGGGTGAGCCTTGCCCTGGACGGTCACGTCGTGCTCGATGACGGGATAGAACCCGAAGAACTTCTCGGTGCCGTCGAGGATGTAGACCTTGAACGTCGGCGTCAGGCCGTGGACTCGGATCTCCGCGGCTGTCCAAGCGCACCCCCTCCGGGCCGTGGCTTGGGCACGCCAGGTGCACGACGAGGCGCACACCCTCGGCTCGTCGTGCGCGTGCGGGGGCCTCCGTCGCGCCGGCGCCGAGTAGTCAGGTGGCGTGCGGTCGGACAGGGCTGTCAATTCCAGCATCAAGGTGCTGGGCAACGGCGAGATTGGACGAGGCGTTGACGAGTGTCTGATTACTCAGTGCGCCAATGTCGGTCAACGTCGATCCAGCCTCCTTCGGCTTTGTACAAGAGACAACGCTGAACGAACGGCGCCTCCATAAGCCAGAGGTGACTGAGCGTCTCGGTTAGCCGTGGATTAATGCTGGGTACCCATCTGGTATCGCGGCTTAAGGCTTGCAGTACGTTCCAATCAGTTTGCAGGCTCAAGACGACGAACAAGTGATGCTCATGCGCTTCGGGGAATTGTTGCAGCTTGTCCGTCTTTCTCTTAACTAGCTCGCCGCTTGTGAAGTTATCGACCCACTCGATGAAAGCCGCTTCGTCGATGACAACGCTTCCGCCGTTGCCGGCCGGCAACAACTCGATCACGTGAGCGCCGCTCGTTGGCGTCGCCCATATAACGTCGGCGACGCCTAGTCGCTCGAGGCGTTGCTTCCAGGACTCTGCACTGCCGATGACCGAGGCTGGCACGGGGCCCTGGAGATCGTCACTCGCCTCGGCATCGTGAAGGATTTCGGGCGCGACTCGACGAAGTTCGGATATGCCGCGGGCGTGCCGCAGGTACAACCACCAGCGGTACCTGAGGGTCGACGCCTCGATCGTGCCCCCGCTGTTGCGCGTTAGGGAGGAAGCTGCCGCCCAGCCCGGCGGAAGGTCTGTCGTGACCTCGCCCATGCCGACGCGTCCGTCGCTGTAATTAATCCGCAGGTCAGGGAGTCGGGCCTCGCTGTTGTCGTCGAGCAGCAGGACATGGGCGCCGGTGTACCTGCTGACTACCCGGGCGGCCATGGCCTCTTCGTCTCCGAGCGGGCCCGCGAACGCCCGCAGACGCTGGGCCTCCGTGCGCCTGTCCTCCGGATAACCGGGCGTGTAGCTCACGATCGAACCCCTCGTCATTATGGCTCGCGCGGCGGCTAGTTTTTGTGGCAGCTATGTCGCTTGCGCGATATCCGACAAGCCGGCCTTGAGAAGGAACTGATTCAGGGTCCGTGACCACTTCTCGCGAGTTTCCGCGTAAGCCGCCGGATCAGTAGGACCCGTTTCGAGGGACAAGTGCGGCGGCAGCAGCTCCACCACATTAACGTTCAGCTCGCGAATGAGTTCGTAAAGGTCTCTTGGTGCGACAAGGTAGGCTTCATTCACGCTGGCGGACAGGCGCGTGCGGAGTGCTACGAGCCGGGGTCGGATGCGCTCGGTTTCGGGCTGCTCCTTGGGCCACGTTGTCTCGGAGAGCTGCAGTACTTCGCGACGTGTCGCTCCAAGTAATGCAAGGAACTCGGAGTATGTCCTGCGTCTGGTCTCTTCCCAGCGAAACTTATTGAGATTTTTTAGAGATTGGCGATTCGAGGCATAGGCAGTAGATGCGCCGATTGCGGCGCCAAGCAGTCCCGCAGCTCCCGTAACGGCAGCAGCAGCGAGTTCGTTGGGCACGGTGACCTCTTATTTGTCGGATAGGAGTTAGACCGGTCTTTGAACCTCAATGCCTCGGAGAGGAGGGTGCGCTCAGGCAAGGCCTCCCGGGGGCTGGTGACGGTGGGCACTGCTGCGCCGCGGCGCTCCCAGCGTGAACCTCCGTGTTCTCAACCGGTCACAGATCGTAGTGCGCCGAGGCGCCCCATGTGGTGCGTACTGCGAACCTCAGCGCCTGAGTTCAAACGACCGTCGTCCTCGGCTTCACGCGGCACCTTTGGGCAGCCGGTGAGGCTTGACCTGTTGTTGCTGGTTCGGGATGGATTGAGTGAGTCTGTGCGGCGGGGCGGCTCTACGCCCCGTCGAGGGTCAGGCTCGGGCGGACGCGGATCAGCGCCAAGCCTGGAAGCCATGCCGGGGAGTCGTGCGCGGGAACGGTCCGTGGTCGTGGCAGGCGTCGTTGGAGCGCGGTAACGGCCGTCCTACATCGGCAGAGTGAAGGACTTATAGCCTCGTGTGCCTCGCGGGGGTCTGGAGTCAGTTGACACTATCCCTATGCAGCATTTCACCCCTGGCGAGGAATACTGGTATTGGCGCAACGAACTGCTGCGCCATCCGGACGGGCGCTCCCCGGGCGGTGAGGCGTGCGTCAGGTGCGGTGGCGAGATTCCGGTTAACGCCTCCCCGGAGGCCCGAGATCGTCACGTGTGTTCGCCCGCTTGCCAACTGAGGTTGGCGCGCTGGTTCACGCGGCAAGTGGAAAAGGGTGTCTACAGATACGGCGACGTCGCACGCAATCCACGGGACGTACCTGTTCCTCATGTCTTCGCCGGTATTGGGGATAATGAGGTTCCCTTTGAGTTCTCGGGGTACGGCCCGCTCGATGGTGACGTGCTTAGGCGATATAATGGAAGCATCTTGTATGCCTCCGGTCTTTCAAAGGCAGCGGTGCATGTTGAGAGTGGACAGGTTCTGCGATGGCGGCACCTGAACGCTGGTGCAATAACGATCTTCGAAGAACAGAATTGCAATGGAACGATCCTGCCGCTCGGTTCTACATAGGCCTATCAGGGTGTCAACTACTGCTGGCTTCAAGAGCAAGTGCGCGACTACGTGCCTGCGGAGAATCGCGGCTACCTGTGGCGAGCGTTTGTCGCAGTGCCGATCGAGTCCGAGCACTCGACGCGAAGCATATGGGAGTCGAGGCGGTACCAAGAGTGGGCCGCTGCACACCGACGACAGACTGCTTCCCGTATGCGTCATCAACGCCAGCACCGGCTCGAACCCGATGGCGACTGCCGGAGGACGTCCTGGGCGTGCCGGTGCCGGTTCTCGACGAGGGCCGGGAGCTGTTCTGGTGGGACACCGCGAACTACCTCCACATGCCGCTGCACCGCGGCGGCTGGCGTCCCGGGGGATCCCTGGGACTTCGCGTACGCCCGCACACTGCCCGGCTACCCGACGTACACGTCAGACGCCGCGACCACTGCCCAGGAGACTAAGTGGTCCACATCTGGTCCACACGCTTCAGCGGTGTCAGCGACGGCGTCGATCGCTTCGCAAACACGAGACGGCCCCTGACCTGCAGGTTCTCCTGCTGGTCAGGGG
>JACDGR010000209.1 GCA_013821525.1 Actinomycetota bacterium | reverse complement strand
GAACGGCACTCGTCGCAGAGCGACTCGCCGATCTTCGGCGCGCCCTCCAGCGCGGCGCGCACCGACGGCGTCTTCACATCGAAGACCTGCAACGGGCTCGTCGAGCGCTTGTGCCGCGCGTCGTCGTCGAGCACATCCGCGTGCTCATCGAGCCAATCGTTCAGGCGCTCCACGTACGCCGGCCGGCAGTTGGCATCGCCGATCGAGTTGAGGTGAAGCTCCCAGTTCGTCACGCCGAGCCGTTGCAAGAGCTCGTGGTAGAGCTGCAAGATCTCGGCGTCGATTGCGGGATCGGCTGATCCGATCGCCTCGACCGAGAGCTGGTAGTGCTCGCGGAAGCGGCCACGGCCGGGTGCGCCGTAGCGGTACATCGGTGCGATCGTGAACATCTTCACCGGCTGCGGGTCACGGTGCATGCCGTGCTCGACGTACGCGCGCGCGATCGGCGCGGTGCCCTCGGGTCGAAGCGTCAACGAGCGGTCGCTGCGATCGGAGAACGTGTACATCTCCTTGTTCACGACGTCGGACGCATCGCCAGAGGTCCGCGCGAACAAACCGGTGTCCTCGAATCCGGGCGTCTGGATGCGGCGCCAGCCGTAGTCGGCGGCGACCTGCTCCATGGTGCGCACGAGGTGCCACCACGTTGCATCGCCGGGCAGGACGTCGTGCGTCCCGCGCGGTGCCTGGAACTTCTCGCTCACCGGGAGCGCTCGGCCCGCAGCTCGCGCAGGTACGGGTTCGACTGCAGCTCGCGGTCGAGCGTCGTCGCAGGCCCGTGACCTGGGTGGAGCACCGTCTCCGGCGGGAAGCGGTCGAGCAGGGCTCGGACTGAGGCAAGAAGCGTCTCCCAGTCTCCGCCCGGGAGGTCGTAGCGCCCGATCGAGCCGGCGAAGAGCAGATCGCCGGAGAAGAGCTGCCCGTCTGCGTGGAACGCCACGTGACCGGCGGAATGCCCGGGCACGTCGACGACCTCGAACTCGATCCCCGCAACGACGATCTCGTCGCCGCCCGTCACCACATGCGCGGGATCGTGCGCACCCACCGCGAAGCCGCCACGGGTCGTGCCGGATCGCAGGTCTTCGACCTCCCCGGCGGGCGCCCACACCTCTGCGCCGGTGCCGTCTGCAAGCGCCGCCACACCTCCGATGTGGTCGACATCGGTGTGCGTGACGAGGATGCCGCCGACGGTCGTGCCCATGCGCGCCAGGTCGAGCCGCAGGGTGGTCGGGTCGTCTCCGGGGTCGAGAACAGCCGACTCCGGCGCACCGCGTTCACGCCGGATGACGTAGCAGTTGCTCTGGAACCGTCCCATGACGAAAGTGTCGACGACGAGCGGCATGACGCGCGTTTGAGTGTATCCGGGCCTGGAAACGCTCTAGCCGTGCAGCACTGGAACCTGCTCGAGCTCGACGCACCGGCGGGGACCCGCGACGCTGTCGTGCTCCACTCCGACAACGGAGCACGCGCAGTTTTGATCGTCATGCATCCGGGCCAGTCGCTCGGAGACCATCAGGTCAAGGAGAACACGTGGGTGACCGTCCTCCAGGGTGAAGTCGAGATCTCGGCCGGCGAGCAGGTCGTCCGGGCGTCGCAGGGGACGATGGTTCGCTTCGAGCCGGACGAGCGCCACGCGCTGCACAGCTCGGGCGGCGCCCGGGTGCTGCTCCTGCTCGCGCCCTGGCCGGGCGACGGGCACTTCCGCGGCAGCGCTTAGGCGTTCTTCCTCGCGAGCCGCTTCTGGTAGGTGCGGTGCGCGGTGCGGTCGATGAAGTAGGTCAGCGGCACGAAGGCGACGCCGTAGACGAGTCCGATGGCGATGCGTCCGCCGAGCGAGCCGTTGTGGAAGAGGAAGACGAACGCCAGCAGCATCGCGCCGCCCATCAAGCCGCCGCGGCGGATCGCACGGCGCCAGCTCGGGAGTGGCGGCTCGCGGATTGCTCGAGTGGATTTTTGCTTGCCGGCCACGGGCTTCGCGGCCGCACGTTGCTTCAGCTTGGCCTCGCGCTCGGCGCGGCGCTCGTCGGGATCGACCTCGATCTCGTTGCCGTCGCCGTCGACGAGCACGACCTCGTACTCGTGGCGGAAGTTCTTCTGGCGCCTGCGGCGCTGCTTCTTCGACGGCATCGGGGTCAGGTTAGCGCCGGAGGGCGACACGGCCATGCTTGACGACGGTCGAGACGATGTCGCCGCCGAGGTGGTAGCCGAGGTACCGCCAGTCGGGCGCGTCGAGCAACGTGAGATCGGCGCGAAAGCCCGTTGCGATGCGGCCGATGTCGGTGCGCCCGAGGACTGAGGCTGCGTTGACGGTGACTGCAATGAGCGCTTCGGCCGGCGACAGTCCGAGCTGCGTGCAGGCGAGCGAGCAGACGAGGGGCAGGCTCGTCGTGAAGGAGCTGCCCGGGTTGAAGTCCGTCGCGAGGGCGATCGCCGCACCGGCGTCCACGAGGGCACGCGCGGGTGGCATCGGCCGCGCGAGAAAGAGCGCGCTCGCAGGCAGGAGCACGCCGACGACGTTGCTCGCCGCGAGCGCGGAGACACCCTCCGCGCCGGTGGCCTCGAGATGGTCGACCGAGCGGGCGCCGAGCTCGATCGCGAGCGGGATCGCCCCGGCTTCGGTGAACTGGTCGCCGTGCAGGCGAAGCGCGAGCCCGGCGCCTCGACACGCCTCGAGGTACCGGCGAGCCTGCACCGCGTCGAACACGCCCCGTTCCAGAAAGACATCAGCCGCGTGCGCGAGCTGCGCAGCCTCGGCCAGAACCTCGCTGAGCACGAAGTCGAGGTAGTCGTCGGCGCCGTCGCTCTCGGGAGCGACCGCGTGCGCGCCGAGCCAGGTCGGTGAGCCACCGGCCGCTCGCACGGCCCGCAGCGACGAGAGCTCCGTGTCGCGGTCGAGCCCGTAACCGGACTTTCCCTCCCACGTCGTGGTGCCGTGGGCGAGCATCCAATCGGCATGCCGGGCAACGCGGACCGCCAGACCGCCCTCGTCGAGTGCCCGCGTGGCCCGCACCGTCGCGAGAATCCCGCCTCCCGAGGCGTGCAGCTCCTCGTAGGAGGCGCCTCCCGCGCGCAGCGAGAACTCTTGGACGCGGTCGCCGCCGAACGCCGGATGCGTGTGGCAGTCGACGAGCCCGGGGATCGCACTGAGCCCACGGCCGTCGAGCTCCTCGATCTCGCCGTCGAGCGGCGGCAGCGCGGACATCGGCCCGATCGCTCTGATCGCGCCGTCGACGCACAACACAAACGCATTCTCGGTCACCTCGACTGCACCGAGCACAGCGCCGCGGCGGGGCCCGGCACCGGGTCCCGGCGTCGCGACCTGCTCCAGATCGCGGATGAGCAAAGTGGCCATCTCAGGCGTCCGGCATTTCAGGCGAGATAGCTCGGCGTATTGAGCCCGTGCTCGACGGCCGCAGCCTCGGCCTCCTCGTAGCCCGCATCGAGGTGGCGCACGACGCCCATGCCGGGGTCGGTCGTCAGCACGCGCTCGAGCCGCGCGGCCGCATCGTCCGTGCCGTCGGCGAGCACGACCATGCCCGCGTGGATCGAGTTCCCGATGCCGACGCCGCCGCCGTGGTGGACGCTGACCCACGTCGCCCCTGCGGCAACGTTCACGAGCGCATTCAGAATCGGCCAGTCCGCGATCGCGTCCGACCCGTCGCGCATCGCTTCGGTCTCCCGGTACGGCGAGGCAACAGAGCCGGCGTCCAGATGGTCACGGCCGATCACGACCGGTGCCTGCACCCTGCCTGAGCGAACGAGGTCGTTGATCGCTGCGCCGGCGCGAGCACGGTCGCCGAGCCCGAGCCAACAGATGCGCGCGGGGAGTCCCTGGAACTCGACCAGCTTCGGCGCGAGCTCGAGCCAGCGCTGGAGGAGCTCGTCGTCGGGAAAGAGCTCGCGCAGGGTCTGATCGATCACCTCGATGTCCGCCGGGTCTCCCGACAGCGCTGCCCAGCGGAACGGCCCGATGCCGCGACAGAAGAGCGGCCTGATGTAGGCGGGCACGAAGCCGGGGTAGCTGAACGCGTCGGTTACTCCTGCGTCCCCCGCCTCGCCACGCAGGTTGTTGCCGTAGTCGAAAACGTGGCTGCCGAGCCGTGCGTACTCCAGCATCGCCTCGACGTGGGTCACGATCGACGCGCGCGCACGGCGCAGGTACTCGTCGGGATCCGACGAGCGGAGCGCGTCGGCGGCGGCGACGCTCAGCCCCTGTGGGACGTACCCGGTGAGTGGGTCGTGCGCAGCGGTCTGGTCGGTGACGAAATCGAAGTGCTCCTCTCGTCCCGCGAGCTCGGGAACGATGTCTGCAGCGTTGCCGCAAAGACCGACCGACAAGGCCCGGCCTTCTGCAGCGGCTCTCCGCACTCGCGCAAGCGCGTCGTCAAGCGAGTCGGCGGCCTCGTCGAGGTACCGCGTCGCGATGCGCCGCTCGATCCGCGCCGGATCGACTTCGACGCAGAGGATCGCGGCCCCCGCCATCGTCGCAGCGAGCGGCTGTGCCCCGCCCATGCCCCCGAGCCCGGCAGTGAGGATCGTGCGTCCGGCGAGCGACGCCGTCCCGAAATGCTTCTCGCCTGCCGCTGCGAAAGTCTGGTAGGTGCCCTGCAGAATTCCCTGTGTGCCGATGTAGATCCACGAGCCGGCGGTCATCTGCCCGAACATCGTCAGCCCCTCCGCCTCGAGCCGCCGGAACTCGTCCCAGGTTGCCCAGCGCGGGACGAGCAGCGAGTTCGCGATCAGCACGCGCGGCGCGTCCCGGGTCGTGCGGAAAACAGCGACCGGCTTGCCGGACTGCACGAGCAGCGTCTCGTCCTCGCCCAGATCGAGAAGGGCGCCGACGATCGCCTTCAGCGCGTCGTGGGAACGAGCCGCGCGGCCGGAGCCGCCGTAGACGACGAGGTCTTCGGGACGCTCCGCAACCGCGCTGTCGAGGTTGTTCAGAAGCATCCGGAGCGGCGCCTCGCTCGCCCAAGAGCGCGCATTCAGCTCGGTGCCGTGCGGCGCGCGGATCGCCGAGAGGTCGCCGCAGAGCGCCTCGATCGTCGCGCTGCGCGCCGGGGCAACGCTCATTGCTCGCCGCGGCGGGCCGCCTCGCGCGCCCGCATTCGCCACCGATAGGCGTTCCAGGCGGACGCGATCACGAAGAAGACGGCCGCCACCGCGACCGCCTTCGTCACGGAGCCGCCCGTCACCCAGGCGAGCACCACGACGACGACGGCGAGCCCGCCGTAGACGAGGAACGTGTCGCGCAGCGGATTCTTCGGCGGCGGCGACTCGGGCAGCCCCCACTGGAGACGCTTGCTCATTCGAGCTCTCCGATCTGCGCCTCGACGGCGGCAAGCAGCGAGCCGTCTCGGATCGCCGAGGCGACCTTTTCGATGTCGGCCCCGAGCGGGCGGTCGTCTTTCAGCCGGGGCGACAGCGAGCGCACGTGGTCGTGCACCGCGCGCGCACCGGGCCCTGCCTCGAGCGGAGCCAGGAACTCGACTGCCTGCGTGGCGGCGAGCAACTCGATCGCAACCGCGCGCTCCGAGTTGGCGAGCACTTGCGTTGCCTTCAATCCGGAAGCATTTCCCATCGACACATGATCCTCCTGTCCGGCACTCGTCGGAATCGAATCGACCGACGCGGGATGGCAGAGCGATTTGTTCTCCGAGACGAGCGCGGCGGCGACGTACTGCGGGATCATGAACCCCGAGTTGAGCCCGCCGTCGGAGGTCAGGAATGCCGGCAGGCCGTCGCTCAGGTTCGGATTCACGAGGCGCTCGACGCGGCGCTCGGCGATGCTCGCGAGCTCGGCGACCGCCATGGCCAGCGCGTCGAGCGCGAACGCGAGCGGTTGCCCGTGGAAGTTCCCCGCGGACACGAGCTGCTGTTCCTCGACGAGGACGAGCGGGTTATCGGTCGCGGAGTTCAGCTCGGTGCCGACCGTGTACTCCACGTAGTCGAGGAGATCGCGGGAGGCGCCGTGCACCTGGGGCGCGCAGCGCAGCGAGTACGCGTCCTGCACCTTGTCGCACCAGCGATGCGACTCGATGATCGCCGACCCGTCGAGCAGCCGGATCACGTTGCGGGCAGACGCCGCCTGCCCACGCAGTGGCCGGAGCGCGTGCACCTGCGGGATGAACGAGTTGCGCGAGCCCTGGAGCGCCTCGAGCGAGAGGGCGCAGGCGCAGTCTGCTGCCCGCGCGAGCCGCCACGCACGCACGAAGCCGAGCGCTCCCTGCGCCGCCATGAACTGCGTGCCGTTGATCAGCGAGAGCCCTTCCTTCGCGCGCAGCCGCACGGGCTCCAGGTCGACGCGCGCGAGCGCCGCGGCGC
>JACDGR010000208.1:4890-6328 GCA_013821525.1 Actinomycetota bacterium | reverse complement strand
ATATACGCGGCGAGCGCCGCGACGAATAGCGCCAGACCGCCGTGCAATCCGTGAACGTAGCCGTTGCCGGGATCTTTCAGATCGCCCGCAAAGAACACCTGGATCGTGCCGAGCAGCGCCAGCGCGAACGAGACACCAATGTTGCGCCAGGTACGCCACCAGCCACCCAGCGCTACGAGGAACACAAGAATCTCTGCCGGGTGGACAACGGCACCGCCGACGAACTTGTGCGCATCAAGAGCTCCGCCCGAACCGAAGATCCAGGCGGCGATCAGATACAGCTGAACCACCAACCCAGCAATCACGAGCAGCGAAAGCACAAAGCTGATCCACACAAACGGTCTGCGCACCGCGCGATCATAGGCAACGCAGCCGCACAATTCAACACCACGCGCATGATCGCCAGCAGCCCGCCCTTGGGGCGCTCTCCTCGATGAGGGACGTGAAGAACCCGGCGAACCCGAGCGGCGCGGCGGAGCCAATCCAGTAGCCGCGCGAGAAGCCAAACCCGTTGTTCTCGGCATGTGCCTGTCCGCGTCGCGCTATCGACACCGTTGTTCGAGTGTCACTCGCGAACCTTCGCCCAGGGCGGCGAGATTGATGCAAGTTGCCACGTGAACTGATGATCCGGTTATGGCTCAATCGCGCAAGGAGTGCAAAGTGCTGCGCAGTAAGCCGCAAGCGACGCCCCCCCAGGACTACTTCGTGTGGAGTCCACACTAAGTCTCCCTCGTGCACACGGTTCGGGCCGGAACGCTCGCCCAGCCGTAAGCCCCCAAACCCGCCTAGACTCGTGACCGTGGAGATCCTCGCGCCGCCGCGAGTCGAGCAGCGACCGGAGAGGGTCTACCTCGGGATCCGCGTCGTCACTCCGTTCCGCGGGATGCTGAAGGTGCGAGACGAACTCCTCCGGGAAGTACGCGCGTGCATCGACGCGTCGGACGCCGAACCGATCGAACACGGCTTCATGCGGCTTCACGTGATCGACATGAAGGGCGCGATGGACATCGAGGTCGGCTACTTCACGCGTCGCCCCTGCCAGGGTCGCGGCCGGATCGAGCCCGGCTCGATGCCGGCGGGGCACTACGCGACGTTGACCTACCGGGATCACTCGCTACGAGCCAACCGGGCGCTCATCGAGTGGGCACGTGAAAACGGCCTTGAGTTCGACCGCCGCGAAGAGCCGGCAGGCGATGTATTCGCCTGCCGCTACGAAGCGAATCTGACCGACCCCAAAGAAGAACCCCGAAAAACACGCTGGGACGTGGAGCTCGCGTTCCGGATCGTCGAATGACGCCGCCCCTGCGAGCATGAGCGACCTCTCGTAGCACGACAGCGGCAGCGAGCCGCCATTGTCGATCTCCACGTTTGCAACGTAGATCGCCCTCGAGTCGCTAAAGGCTCACTCATTTATAATATTGTTTATCTACGCGAGAAG
>JACDGR010000208.1:0-4880 GCA_013821525.1 Actinomycetota bacterium | reverse complement strand
CTCACGAACGCCGGCGCAGCCGAGTGTTGCTTTACGCAAGCACTCACCGCTCCGAACTCGGGTGCTCAGTTTGCTCGGACTGACGATCAGCGAACGCACCTCGTCGGCCCTTTGCCGGACCAGGCGACAGCGGTCGCGCCTGGAGTGGTGATGTCGCGGCCGGTGCCCTTCAACGATCCATGCGTGATCGTTCCGATGTACAACCCCGTCAGGGTGACGCCGCTTGTCTTCGTGTACCTGATCTTTACGACGAGATGGCTCCCCTTCAAAGTCCCGACGATCTTGCTTGTCGGCGTCGTGTAGGTCGCTGCCGCCTGTTCCTTTCGGCTGAGCGACGAAACGCCACCGATCACCGTCTTGTTCTGGCTGAACCGGAAGGTGACGTGGTAGTTGTTGCCCTGGCTCGTCACCCAGGTGCCGCTGATGTTCCACTGGGCGCATTGCGCGTGAGCAGGACGAGCCGTGCCCGCTCCCGTCGCCACGAGCGCCATCACTGTCACGAGCACTGCCGCAGAAAGACCCCTCATCGAGCCGCTCCCTTCGTATCTATCCTCGCCGGACAACCCGACCGCAGGTGCTTAGGACCTAACGATCTCACACTTTCCGCAAGAAAGGAAGCGGGCGTCAGACGAGCGGCGGTGAGCCCACGCGGATGAGGTTTCCGCTTGGGTCGATCAGAGCGAACTCGCGGATCCCGTACTCGGTGTCGACAGGAGCCTGGAGCCGACTGCCCGTGCTCGGGTCGGTCGGCACGCCGATCGCCTGCCACATCGCGTAGAGAGCGTCAGCGTCGTCGGTGTAGAGGTAGCAACTCGATGCCGTCGTCAAGGGATCCACGTCTGCGTCGAGGTAGAAGTGCAGGTGGACGGTGCCACGGCGGATGATCAAATAGTTCCATTTGGAATGATCAGCGCCTGCGTTCTCGAAGCCGAGACGCTCGTAGAACTCGAGCGTTGCGGCGAGGTCGTTCGACGGCATGATCGGCACGGCGAACTCGGGCACAGGGCGCACTATAAGGCGCGGCTGAGACGACTACGCAAGCTGGTCTCGCCGGCGCGTCACGTAGGCGATCTCGGCCGAATTGCCCGCCAGCCCGATCGCGTTGTCGTATGCCGCGCGCGCCTGCTGGCTCCGCCCCAGCCGGCGCAACAGATCGGCTCGCGTCACGTGATACGCGTGATAGCCCGCCAACGCGTGCTCGAGCCGGTCGACCGTTGCCAGCGCGACCTCGGGACCGTCGAGCTCGGCGACGGCGATCGCGCGGTTCAGCGCAACGATCGGTGAGGGATCGAGCCGAACGAGCTGGTCGTAGAGCGCGACGACCTGCGACCAGTCGGTGTCGCGGACGTCGCGGGACGACGTATGCACGGCGTTGATCGCTGCGAGGATCTGGTAGCGGCCCGGAGCCACGCCGGCGGCGAGGCGCTCGCGCACGAGCCGATGTCCCTCCGCGACAAGCGCCTGATCCCACCCCCCACGGTCCTGCTCGCCGAGTGGCACCAGCTCGCCGCCCGCGGAGAAGCGGGTGGTGCGGCGCGCCTCGGTGAGGAGCATCAACGCGAGCAGTCCGGTCACCTCGCCGTCGTCCGGCAGTAAGCCCTGGATCAGGCGCGTCAGCCGGATCGCCTCGGCGGTCAGGTCGTGTCGCACGGGATCGGTGTCGGCGCCCGTCGCCAGGTAGCCCTCGTTGAAGACGAGGAAGAGAACCGCCAGCACGCCCGTGACACGTGCCGGAAGGTCCTGGGCCGACGGGGCTCGGTACGGGATGCGAGCCGCTTTGATCTTTGCCTTCGCGCGCGTGATCCGTTGCCCCATGGCGGTCTCCTGCACCAGAAACGCACGCGCGATCTCGGCCACCGTGAGACCGCCGACCATCCGCAGCGTCAGCGCCACGCGCGTCTCCGGCGCGAGCGCCGGGTGGCAGCAGGTGAAGAACAACCGGAGGCGCTCGTCGTCGATGACGCCAAGTGGCTGATGCGGGTCGTCGTCGTGCACCATCAGAGCCTCCCTGTGCTTGTCGCCGCGCTTGCTCTCGCGCCGTATCCGGTCGATCGCCTTGCGGTTCCCGGTGGTCGTCAGCCAGGCGCCGGGATTCGGTGGCACGCCATCGCCGGGCCACCGTGCGACTGCGGTCGCGAACGCCTCAGCGGCCGCGTCCTCCGCGATGTCGAGGTCGCCGAAACGCCGGGCCAGCGAGGCGACCACGCGCGCCCACTCCTCGTGATGGGCTCGGGTGATCGCCTCGCGGACGTCGCTCGTGCCCTCTAGAGAAATGGACGTACCTCGACCTTCCGATTGCAGCTCTTCGACCCCTCGGTCGCAAGCTCGAGCGCCACGTCGAGATCGGGAGCCTCGATGATCCAGAAGCCGGCGAGGTACTCCTTCGACTCCACGAACGGCCCGTCGGTGAACACGACTTCGCCGTTCCTGTTGTCGACGACGGTGGCCGGTTCGGGCGATCCGAGGCCGCCGGCGAAGACCCAGTAGCCCTCGGCCTGAAGGCGCTCGTTGAACGTATCGATGTCGGCCTCCTCGGTCGGAGTCGTCACGCCGGTGCCGTCGTGAATCACGGAAAGAAGGTACTGCATCTCGGATCAGCTCCTTTGGTCGTCGGTCGCCCTTCGTGAGCGGCCCTCACCCGTACTACGAATACCCAGACCCCGATCCGACAACGTCGCCAGGTCTCTTGACGGATGCGCTCAGTCAGCCCGTGGCGGAAGCGAGGCCTGCTGCGGCGATCGCCTCGAGCGCGAGCTGCTCGTCGACCTCGCCCGGGAGCCCGCTGACCCCGACCGCCCCCACGCGGAAACCGTCCTCGAAGACGGCGAGGCCACCGAGGAAGAAGGTGAAAAACGGGTCGAAGCTCGCGCGCTCGACAGGATCGTCGCGCACCTTCTCGGCGAGCTCGCGAGTCGAGCGGGCGTCGCTGCGCGCGGCCGTGTACGCCTTGCGCTGCGCGTTCAGACGCGTATCGGGCGCTGCACCGTCCATCGTCGCCGCGGCAACGAGCTCGCCGTGCGTGTCCGCGACGAAGACCGACACTGCCGAGGTCGCATGTGCGACGACGTGCTCGACGATCGCCCGGGCCTGTTCCAGCTTCATTCCGAGATCGTAATGGCCCGAGGGCACGTCTAGGATCGAGGTATGGCCGCCGTGGCAATTCGTGGCACGACGTACCCGATCGTGCTCCCGAAGCTGCGCGACCCGCGGCTCCACCTGGCAGCGACGATCACCTCGCTGCAGGTGCTCGGACAGGTCGCGTTCCATTTCCGGCTCTCAATCGCACAGATCCTGCTCTGCCTCGTGACCTGCGGGACGATCGAGGTCGCGATCGCAGTCCGCAAGCAGCACGTGCTGATGTGGCCCGCGAGCGCGCTCCTGACGGGTAACGGCGTCGCCTTCGTGCTGCGCGTCCCCGGCACCGCGCACGGCGACTGGTGGACGCTCCGCGGCTGGTGGATCTTCGTCGCGACCGCGGCGGGCGCGCTGCTCTCGAAGTACGTGATCCAGTGGCGCGGAGATCACGTCTTCAACCCGTCGAACATCGGGCTCGTCGTCTGCTTCCTCGTGCTCGGCCGGACGCGCGCCGACCCGCTCGATTTCTGGTGGGGCCCGCTGACCTGGTGGATGGTGCTCGCACTCGTGATCATCGTCAGCGGCGGCTTCGCGATCCTCTCGCGTCTGAAGCTCCTGCGGGTCGCGCTCTCCTTCTGGGTGACGTTCGCCATCGGGATCGGCGTGCTCGCCGCGTCCGGGCACGCGTTGACCGCGCGCTGGCACCTCGGCCCACTCACCGGCTGGCACCTCTGGTGGGTGCTGGTCACCTCGCCCGAAGTGCTCGTCTTCCTCTTCTTCATGATCACCGACCCGAAGACGGCACCCCGCGATCCGCGGGCACGAGTCGTCTACGCGATCACGCTCGGCGCGCTCGCCACCACCTTGATCGCACCGACGACGACCGAGTTCTCGGCGAAGGTCGGACTGCTCTCGGCGCTCGCGATTGTCTGCGCCGCGAAGTTTGCGCTCGCACGGCTGCCGCTCCGTGTCGACCGGCCGCGGCTCGCCCTCGCGGCGGCAACCGGCCTCGCAGTACTCGCAGCCGTCGTTGCCTTCGGGCAGAGCACCGCCCCGTCGGCTGCAGCACAGGCACTCCCGGCCGGACGCCTGCCGGAGATCACGATCCTTCCCTCCCCCGGCGTCGAATCGCAACTCAGCCGCCGCACCGCCGAGGTGATCGCGTACAACCTGCTCGCCGCCGTGCCCGCGCGCACCGGCGAGGGGCTACGGATCCACCTGGAGCCCGGCGGCGACCAGGATCCCCCGACGGCGGTCGCACAACTCGGCTCGGCGACCTACCGCCTTCGCGTCGGCGGAGACGGCACGTGGGCGCTCGCCGCCCCCACGCAGCCACAGCAGCTGCAGGCGGTGCCGAAGAGCAATGCGCTCGCCGGCGAGCGGCTCGTCGACGTCGCCCCGGCCGTCGGGCTCGGCTTCCAGCAGGGCTCGTTCCGGTACGGCGTCTCGAACGACTACCAGGCGATGATGGGCGGCGGCGTCTGCTGGCTCGACTACAACGGCGACGGCTGGCAGGACCTCTTCGCCGTCAACTCCTACGCGAGTGCCGACACCGCACAGTGGGAGGCGCATGGCGGCCTGCCGCGGAGCGCACTCTTCGAGAACGCCCACGGCACCTTCCGCGACGTCACCGACGCCACACACGCCGGTCTTGCGGTGCAGGGCGACGGCTGCGTCGCAGGCGACCTGAACGGTGACGGTCACGCCGACCTCGTCGTGACGACGACGAGCGGTGTCGACGTTCTCTGGAACGAGGGGAACGGGACGTTCACCGAGTCGGCGCTGCGCTCGACCGGGTGGTACAC